>JBEGJD010000481.1:0-3618 GCA_041184765.1 Verrucomicrobiota bacterium
CTCACCTCCACCCCGGGCACGCTCGTCACCACCGTCGGCGCCAAGCCCTGCCCCGTGTACACCGCCGTCAGGTTCCCCAGCGTTAGCCCCACCTCCGCCGCCCTCACCCTCAATACCCCGGCCACATATTCAAAGGCGTACTTGTCCGACACTCCTCCGCCGGCCACCAGGGGGTATTCACCTACCGGTGACCTCGACCCCGCCTGCGTCGTCACCTCCGGCACCTTCGTCAAAACCCCGGCCGTGTCCCCGGCCGCAAATCCCTCGTACCTCACCGCGAACGCAGGGTTCCCCTGCCCGTACGCACGGCTCGCGTCCACCGCCGTCACCTTCAGCGGCGCCTTCCCCACCGTCACCACCACCACTCCCTGCCCCTGGCCTCCCAGGTTCAGCGCTCCCAGCCCCACCGCGAACACCCCCGCCTCCCGCGGCGTCCCGCTGATCACTCCGCTTGCGCTGTTGATGCTCAGTCCGGAGGGCAGTCCCACCGCCGTGTAGCCCTGCGGCGCCCGGCTCGCCGTCACCGCATAACTAAAGGCGCTCCCGTAGGTCCCGCCGGCGCTCGCGCTTCCCCCCACTTCCGGCTGCGTCACAGCCGCCGTCACCGTGTACGTCTCCCCTTGCGTGTATCCTCCGGCCAGCGCGTTGCCCGACAGGTCCGTGATCCCCGTTCCCGTCGACTTCACGTCCAACCTCACCGTCCCGCTTCCCTGCAGGTTGCCCGCCACCACCACGTACTCCCCGGCGTTCACCGCCGCCACCGCCGTCACCGCTCCGCTCAACCCTCCCGTCGTCGTCACGTTAAAGTCCCCCGCGTCCACCCCTGTCACCTCCCGGCTGAACCTCACCCGGTACGCCACGCTCGTCGCCGTCACGCTGGCCTCCTGCGGCATCCGCCGCGTCACCCCCGCCACCTGCGGCGCCTGCGTGTCCACCCGGATCGTCCCCGTCGTCGTCAATTTCACCACGAACGCGTCATATCCTCCCGACGACGCGTACACCGCTTCCCCCATCCCGGGATCAAAGTCCACCACCCCGGCGTAATACCCTCCAAGGTACACGTCCCCGGTGCGGTCCACCGCCACCGACTGCACGTGGTCGTCCGCCGCTCCTCCGAACACCTTCGACCACGCGTACGCTCCCGTGCTTTCCAGCTTCACCACGAAGCCCTCTTCCCCTCCGCCGTTCGCCACCTGCTTCGCCGTCCCGCTGCCCGGATCCAAGTCCACTTCCCCGTGGAACATTCCTCCCACGTACACCCCGCCTCGCTCGTCCACCGCCACGCTCGTCAACGACTCATCCCCGCTGCCTCCAAACCGGTGGCTCCAGGCGTACACTCCCGTGCTGTCCAACTTTCACCACAAAGCCCTCCACCCCGCCTTCCGACCCCAGCACCCGCTCTCCGACTCCAGGATCCCCGTCCACTTCCCCGCGGTAATTACCCACCACCAGCACTGAGCCTCCCGACGACACCGCCAAGGCGTTCACGCCTGCCTCGCCCGAGCGTCCGAATTGCGCCGCCCAAGATAAGTCTCCCGCGGGTGAGTACTTGGCAACAAACCCATCGGCTGTCCCGCGCGCGATGAGCGATCGGGTGCCCGCGCCAAGATCGAAATCAACCGTGCCGGAGAAAGTCCCGCCCACGAAGACATTGCCCGACTCATCGGCGGCAACCGCCCTGACTTCGTCGACTCCGGAGGAGCCGATCGCATGCGCCCAAATGAAGTCCCCCGCGGGCCCGAGCTTCACCAAAAAGCCATCGCTCGTTCCGGCCGCACCCAGCATCCGCTGCCCCGCCCCGGGGTCGAAGTCGACCTGGCCTTGGAATCCACCGCCGACATAAAGGAATCCATCGCCGTCTGTAGCGACCGCTCTTCCAGAGTCGGTTCCGGCTCCGCCGATCGTGCGCACCCACTCGAACGCCCCGGAAGCGTCGAGACTGAGCACAAAGATGTCCGAGTCCCCGGCGGCAGTGATCTCGTTCACGCCGGGCCCGGGATCAAAGTCGACCTTACCACTGAATGACCCGGTCAGGATGACACTCCCCAACGGTGACACGGCGATGGAGCGGATCTCATCCGCCCCCACCCCGCCAAAAGAACGCGCCCAGAGAAGTTTCCCCGCGCGATCAAACTTGCTCACAAAAGCATCCGTGCCGCCCTGCGCGGAAGTGGTGGCCGTCGGATTCGACCGGTCGAATGCCGAAACGCCGCTGAATCGACCGGCGACGTAGACGTTGCCGGTGCGATCCAGGATCGTGACGCTCACCTCGTCACGTACGCTACCTCCCCATGATGATGCCCAAGCGAAACGGATATCGTCGAGCGCTAGTGCCGCGGAAAGATTGGGGTTGCCGGCGGCGTCGGTGAATCCGCCAGCATCGACCACTATTCCGATTCCTCCCGAAATTCCTGCGTCCGGAGTGACCGTGGCAGAATAAGACCGGCCACTTCCGGTGAATCCACCCAGCGTGCCGTTGGTGACCTTCACATCGGCCGCGGTGAAGTCGGTTGAGTCTTCGCTGAGCTCAAAGGTGATCGCCGCGGTTTCACCTGACTTGAGCGCCGTCCGACTCGACCTGATCGCGACCAGCGGCGATTGGGTGTCGACCCGGATGGAGCGGCTGGCGGCCAACGATCCGGCCGCGCCCGGAACGGGAAGCGCGAGTGCGGCGGCAACCCCGGAAAGATTCACGATTTCCCCTCCGTTCAGCCGGAGCGCGCCCACTCCGGCATGATCCAGAAGATCGCTGCGGTCCCCGTCCTTCACCTCGTACCTGAACGTGAGGGTCGCCCCTCCTGAACCGGAAACATACACCGCGCGACGCGCGGGTTTAACCGCGAGATCAAGCACCGGCTCACCTTTAACTGTCACCGCGTTGGTGAAGGTAACCTGAATATTGATCACGACGCCCGAGCGATAAGCGCCATCAGCGTTGGAAGAGGAAAGGCCGGCCACGGTGACCCCGATCGCCGGCTCCAACCGGAAGGAAGCCTCGTCCGAACGCAGGCTCGGATTTCCCGCCAGATCACGCGCGAAACCGGCCAAGGCCGTGACGGTTGCCCGCGCGCCGGAAGTCGGAGAGGGAGTGAATACCGCAGCGTATTGCGCGCCGGAACCGGTGATGTTCGCCAGGGAGCCGCCACCGACCAAAAGGGCCGAAGCGTCCAAACCAGTGACCGGCTTGTTGAAGGTGAAACTCACCGGCCCGCTCTCTCCGACGCGGACCTGGGCGGGAACGGTCACCGTGAGGGAAGGTGGGTTGAAGTCGGTGGAGAGCGGGGTGGGAGCGCTGGGGGCCGACACGTTGCCGGCGGCGTCCTCGACCACCACCGTCAAGGCCCCGCCGGCCGGCACCGCGGCCTGCAGCGCCGCCGCCGTGCTCGTCCCCAGTTCAAAGCTCACCTGGGTGTCCGCGGAGGCGATCGCCGTGTCCGTCGCCAGCAGCCGGTCGCCCAGATACAACCGCGCGCTGCCACCGGTCGCGGCTCCCGCCACCACCGTCGAGGTCACCCTCAGCCCCGTGTTCGTCGCGTTCAGCGTGTTCGCCACCACCGTCCCGCCCAACGCGGTCACCCCCGGTGCTCCCGGCGCCTCCGGCGCCTGCGTGCGCACCAC
>JBEGJD010000482.1:0-3515 GCA_041184765.1 Verrucomicrobiota bacterium
CAGGATTTTTTCCCGGGCGGCGAGGAATTGCGGGAACGCGCCGACGCCGAACGCGTGTCCGCCGTAGCGGCTGTTCGGCGTCCACTCCTTCATTTGCAGCGGGTCGAGCGTGGTCTGGGCGCCGTTGACGGCGGCGCAGAACAGGCGGGTCGACTCGCGTGCGACGGGGTCGGTGCTGCGCGGGTCCGCGAGATCGTCGTGGAATGCGAGCCAGAGGCTGGAGCAGGCGCCGGCCGAGCCGCCGGTGGCGCCGATGCGGGTGCGGTCGACGTTCCACTCGCGCGCCTTGCTCCTCACGAACTGCAGTGCGCGGGCGGCGTCGTGCAGCGGGGCCTTCACGGGCGGAACGACGCCGTCCGCCTCGGCGTGACGGATGAGGCGGTAATTGATGGCCGCCACCGAGATGCCGGCCTTCAGCAGCGCGGCGACATCGACGAAGCGGTCGACCCGCTCTTTTTCGCCACCCTGCCAGCCGCCGCCATGGATCACGAAGACGAGCGGCGTGGGCGCGGCGGACTCCGCTTTCCAAAAATCCATGACGTGGCGTTCATGGGCCCCGTACCGCACCTCAGCGAACGTGGGCTTCGGCACGGAGGCGGCGTAGGCGGCGGGTTCATTCGCCTTGGCCGCCTTGCCTTTCGCCTTCGACTCGGCGGCGAAGACCGCCGGCAGGGCGAGGGGTAAGGTTGCAAGGAAGGCGAGGGCGGCGGCTTTCAAGGGGTTCACGTCGCGATCGAGCCGCGCCGTGGAGCGCCACGCAAGCCCGTGGGAGGCGACCAGATCGGCTTCAGCGGAAACGGCGGGCGTGCTCCGCGGCACGGTCGCAAATCGCGTCGAGCAGCACCTTTCGTTCGCGACAAAACGCGAAAACTTCAGGCAGCCGCTGGCCCGCGTAGTCGTGGGCGACCTCGTTGCGCATCGCCTTCATCTCCCGGAGCGCCTCCGCCCGTTCGACCAACCCGCGCTGCTCGGCGCTGTTGATGACATCCAGGAGGGTGCCGCTCGGACGCAGCTCCACGCGGTCGATTCCCCGCAGGACCTTGTTCACCAGGAGATCGACCGTCCTCGCAAACCGGCTGGTGTAGGCCTCCGCGCTCTCCAGCTGCGCATCGGAGACGCCCTTCAGGTCCGCCGGCAGGGCGCTCACCCGCGTGGCGGAGAAATCGAGATGCCGGCGCGCCGCGGCGAGTTCCTCCAGCGCCTGCCGGAGCAGGAGAAGATCCGTGCCCAAGTTCATAGACGGACGCCCGATTGGAGAGCGACTCCGGCTATCGGGTCGCTGAGCCGGCTGCGCGGGCGAACGATCAGGTCGAGGCGCTGCCAGCCGATGCGTCCGAGCATGGCGGCCCGAAGCTTCATCTCCGCCGGGAAATCGATCCGTTCTGAAACCAGAAGCAGGTCGATATCCCCTCCCCGCGCCGCGTCATCAACCCGCGATCCGAAAAGCCAGACCTCGGCCGCGGGATCTATCCGGCTGACCTCCTCGCGAATGGCACTGATAGTCTCTTCGCTCAGGCGCATGGTCGTAAGCTGCCGACTGCCGATGGTGCGGTCAAATCCCACTTCGGGTCGAACCGCAGGCATGGCGACTCCCGCGGTCACGCGGGCCAAGGCACATCAGTTCGCGCGCCGAAGCGGGTGCCGACCGGGAAACGCAGGCCGAAATACTCCGCCAGCACGGCGAGCAATTCGTCGGGATCGGTGACCTCCCTCCGTTCCACCCGGCCGTCGGCATGGCGCACGGTGAGTTCGCGGTTGAGCAGGGTGTGGCGGCGGTCCTCGAGCGTGAGCGAGGCACGGAGGTTATGCCGGAACGCCGACTGCGGGTGCGCGCAGGTGTACCAATTGCCCAGCTCGAGGTCGACGGCGGGCACCGGCTCCAAAGTGAAGGTGTAAACGTCCCCCCAGTTTTCACCGATCCGCGCCTGATGAGCGACCAGCGTGCCGCGCCGCACGAGCCGCCGGGGCTCGAGGCAGCCTGGTTGCGGCGTGTCGTACTCCAGACGCAGCGGGCGGCGGAGAGACATGCTGCCGAAGCCGACGTCGGCGAGGCACGGGCCCGCGTCGGGCGTGTCGATGCGCAGGAGTTGGTGCACCAGCGGCGTGGGCACTTCGTCGGGAATTTGCCACCGCACGCGGCCGATCAGCGGCGTGACCGCGAACCCGAGTTGGCGGAGCGCGGCGCCGAGCAGCGCGTTCTGCTCGAAGCAGTAGCCGCCGCGTCGGTCTCGCACGAGTTTGCGTTCGATCGACGGCAGATCGGTCGCGATCAGGCGGCCGAGCAGGATGTCGAGGTTTTCGAACGGGATCGCGCCCGCGTGACAGGCGTGGACGTCCGCGAGCGTCGTGAAATCCGGCGCGCGGCTTCCGGTGTGGCCGATGCGCGCGAGGTACGCCTCGAGGTCGATCGCTGGTTCCGGGGCCGGCATGCTCTCAGGGCGGGTTTGCGGCACCCGAGGCCTTGGCCTTGCGGGGCGCGGACTTCTTTTCCGCCGGCGGCGGGGCGATCTGGTCGGCCGGCGCGAAACATCCTTCGGGCGGCCGCGCGGGCAGGGAAGCTTTCCAATCCAGAGCGAGCCGGCTCAATCGCGCGACAACTTCAGGTTGAGTCGCCGACTCATCCTTGGCCTCGGCGCGGTCGGCGGTGACCCGGTGGAGGGAAACGCGTTTCGCGTCGTAGGTGAGCAGGAGTTTCCAATCGCCGTCGCGCACCGCCAGGCGGGGCCACCAGTCTGGTTCGGTCTGGTTGCCGCGCCATTCCCAAAACACGGGGCGGGTGCGCGCGGTCGGCTTTCCCTGCAGCGCCGGCAGCAAGTTCTCGCCGTCACCTTGGTAGTCGGCGGGCAGCGCCGCGCCGGCGGCGGCGCAGAGCGTGGGCAGGAGGTCCACCGCGGTGATCACGGTCGTGTCGTCCTTCTTCCCGGCGGGCGCGCGGCCCGGCCAGCGCACGATGAAGGGCACGCGCACGCCGCCCTCGAAGAGGCTGCGTTTTCGGCCGCGCAGGCCGCCGGTCTCGCCGACGCTGTAGTAGGTGTCGTAACCGGTGACGCCGGAGTCCCCTTCCGTGTAGGCGGGCCGCTTCACCTTGCCGGTGCTCTCGGGGCCGTTGTCGGAGGAAAAGATCACGAGCGTGTTGTCCTCCACTCCGGCCTCGCGCAGCGCGTCGAGGATGCGGCCCACGGCCGCGTCGCCGTCGGTAATGACAGACGCGTAGACGCGCTGCTGCTCATCGAGGTGTTTCCAGCGTTCCATCGCCTCCGCGCTCGGCGCGTGAGGGGTATGCGCCTCATGGAGCCAGACGTTGATGAAGAACGGACGGTCGCGGTGCGCTCGGATGAAGGCGACGGTGTTGGCCGCGGTGTCGCCGACCTTCGCGGCGGGCCAGCCGGCGCCACCGTTGAACACGGCCCATTCGTCGATGCCGTAGGCCTCGGGTTTCGGCGCGCCGGGAGTCTGGCGGTTGGTGAGGTGCCATTTTCCGAAGTGGCCGGTGCGGTAGCCGGCGCCGCGTAGGA
>JBEGJD010000483.1:0-11536 GCA_041184765.1 Verrucomicrobiota bacterium
CCCCAGGTACGAGCCGCCTCCTCCGCCGCCGCCACCTCCGAAGCCCGAGGAGGAGCAGCCCGACCTGCGCGAGGTCGACAAGCCGAAGAACACGATCGTCCGCCTGCCCAAGTACATCGTGCAGGAGAAAAAGCCGCCGATCTTCCGCGAGCGCGACATCAACACCAAGAAGGGTCTCACCGACCTCGCGATGCGGCGCTACATTTCCGATGCGGATCGCGCGCTGAACCGCTGGACCATCCCGCTGTTCGGCATCTCCAAGGAGGCGCGCGCCCTCGCGATGTACGCCGAGGACGAGCGTCTGAAAAACATGGAGGACCTGCAGGGCGCGGCCGACGCCGCCGCGAAGTCCGACCCCGCGGCCGGCGATTACATCCGGCGCGAATCACGCGAGACCTACCTTCGCTCCGGTGAATTCGGCTGGAGCAACCGCAACAACAAGTAAGCAGGGGGCCTGCGCCGGGCTGACCTCAGCCGCCGGTCACCGCACGCGCGATCGACTCCCACTCCGCCTCGAGTGTCGTGCCGCGCGCGGGAAAGGGACGGCCCGCCCGGGCGTACCAGTAGCCCGCGTTGCCGGCGTCGCCCTCCTTGCGGTGCAAGTAGGCGTGCACCCACGAGCCCTCGCGCGATTCGTCCTCCTGCGCGCAACCGTGCGCGGCGTCCCAATTCCCGCGCGCATCGTGCCACAACGCCCGCACCGGACCCGGCCAGTCCGACGGCGGCGCCGCGTCCCGCGCGACGGAAAGTTGCAGGTCGGCAAATGACATTTGCGCCAGCGTGGTACCGCGCCTTCGCTTTT
This sequence comes from Verrucomicrobiota bacterium, assembly GCA_041184765.1. Classification (GTDB taxonomy): domain Bacteria; phylum Verrucomicrobiota; class Verrucomicrobiia; order Opitutales; family Opitutaceae; genus ER46. Next base: position 803 of record JBEGJD010000483.1, read on the forward strand.
CAAGGCCGAGCCATGCCGAAGACCGAAGCCGTTATTCTCCGCGAGCTGCTCGCCCGCGAAGGCGGGTGGGTTTCCGGCACCGCGCTCGCCGCGAAGCTCGGCATCTCGCGCGTCGCGATCTGGCAGCACATGGAAAGGCTGCGCACCGCCGGCTTCGCGTTCGAAGCCGTGCGTGCCCGCGGCTACCGCATCGCCGCGCGACCCGCCACCCTGCACGCAACGCTGCTCGAGGCGCTGCTCCGCGTGCGCCCGCGCGGCTTCACCCTGCAGGTGCTCGATGAGGTCGACAGCACCAACGACGAGGTCGCCCGCCAACTGGCGGCCGGCCACCCAGCGCCATTCGCCGTCCTCGCGCGGCGCCAGACGCGCGGCAAGGGCCGCCTCGGCCGCGTGTGGCACAGCGAGTCGCCCGTCAGCCTTTACGCCAGCTTGGGCTTCCGTCCCGAAGTGGAGCCCGGCCGCATGCAGACCTTCACCCTCTGGATGGGACTCAACCTATGCGAGCTCCTCGCCAATTTCACGGGCGTGGAGCCGGGCATCAAGTGGCCCAACGACATCATGTTCGGCGACCGCAAGGCCGGCGGGCTGCTCACGGAGGCGCGGATCGACGCCGACCGCATCAGCGACCTCATCCTCGGTATCGGGCTCAACGTGAACCCGCCGCCCCGCGGCTGGCCGGCGGAGCTCGCCGGCCGGGCGACCACTCTGGCCGACGCCTCCGGACAGACGGTCGACCTCAACCGCCTCGCCGCCGCGCTCGTCGGCCGGGTGCTCCTCGCCTACGAGACCTTCCGGGAAAACCGCCACCTCGACTCCTTCGGCGACCTCTGGGCCCGCTTTGACACCCTGCGCGGCCGCACTGTCACGCTGCTCGAGGGCGGCCGCCGTCACACCGGGGAGGTGCGGGGGGTCGACGATGAGGGCGCGCTGCTCCTGCACGAGGGTCGCGGGCCGCTCCGCCGCTTCCGTGCCGGCGAAGTGACGTTTGAAAAGAAGCCCCCGGCCTAAGCCGGGACACGGGGCGCGCGGAACAACGCGACCTTGCCCGCGTCATTATTAATCCAATCGTCTACCCGACCGTCATGACGCAACCGCCCGCCGCCATCGAAGTCTCCCGCCTGGTGAAGGCGTACGGGGGCGTGACGGCGGTGAACGACATCTCGTTCCGGGTCGGGCGCGGGGAGATCGTGGGATTTCTGGGGCCGAACGGCGCGGGCAAATCGACCACCATGCGGATCCTCACCGGCTACCTGCCGGCGACCTCCGGCAGCGTGCACATCTGCGGCCTGCCCGTGGCCGGCGAGCCGGCGGAGATCAAGCGGCGCATCGGCTACATGCCGGAAAACAACCCGCTGCCCGAGGACATGCGCGTCTCGGAGTACATGTATTTCCGCGGTCGCCTGAAGGAGGTGCCGCGACGCAAACTCGGCCCGCGCATCGACGAAGTGCTGGAGATCTGCGACCTCAAGCGCGTGCGCCACCGCATCATCGGGCAGCTCTCAAAAGGCTACCGCCAGCGCGTGGGCATCGCCGAGGCCATACTCGCCGAGCCGCCGGTGATCATCATGGACGAGCCGACGATCGGACTCGACCCGCATCAGATCCTGATCGTGCGCGACCTGATCGCGAGCCTCCGCGGCCGCATGACGGTGATCATCTCCTCCCACATCCTGCCGGAGATCGAGGTGACCTGCGACCGCGTGCTCATCATCAACCAAGGGCGCGTTGTCGCGCAGGGCACGCCGGCGGAGCTCCGCCGGGAAATCATCGGACGGCACGCTTACCGCGTGGATTTCGCCGGCGATCCGCTCCGCCTGGAGGCCGCGCTCGGGGCCGCCGGCGCTGGCGCGCGCTGCGCCCGGCTCGGCGACGCTGGTCCCGACGGATTCCGGACGGCCTCCATCACCACGGAAAGGGATGAGGATCTCGGCGAAGTGCTCCTCGCGGCGCTTCTCGCACAAAGCCTGCGCGTGCGCGCGCTCGCCCGGGAGCAACCCACGCTTGAGGACGTCTTCCTGGCCGCAACTCGCCGGAGCTGGGACGTCGTCGCGGCGCCCCCGCCGGCGAAGGCGGGGTCGGCGTGATCCCGACGTGACCAACGGGAAACCACGGATGAACACGGATTCACACGAATTGGGATCTGAGACCCGGATGCGGGGCGGAACACTTCAACCCGTCGCAATCCCGCGGATGATTCGTTCCGAAACAATCCGCCATCTTCGGAAGCGCCTTTCTCCTTCGCCGGGCCTACGGAGGACAAGTCGGCCGAATGGCCCTCGATATGGTCCGCGGCGGGCGGCCGCGGCTGCCACACCCAGCCCGGCGATTCGTGACCATCCGTGTCTATCCGTGGTTCAAACTGACCGCCAGGGCTGAACCCGCGACCGCCATGCGTCACTTCCCCACCCTCCTCAGCCACGAGCTCCGCATGCTGCTCGTCAGCCCGGCCACGTACGTCGCCGCGACGCTTTTCCTCGGCTTCATGGGGTTGGTGTTCACCAAGATTCTCGAGCTCTACGGGGCCACTCCCCAGGAGACCTCGCCGGCGATCGTTTACTTCCAGCTCTTCTGGCTGCCGGTGTGCGTGATGGTGCCGCTGCTCACGATGAAGTGCCTCGCGGAGGAACGCCGGCTCGGGACGATCGAGACGCTGCTCACCACACCGGTCACCACGACCGAGGTCGTGGTCGCGAAGTTCGGCGCGGCCTACGCCCTGTACTCCGCGCTCTGGGGCTCGACCGCGGTGTTCTTCTGGGTGCTGCGTCGCTTCTCGGGCGACGCGCGCTTTCTCGACGCGGGCCCGCTGCTCGGCGGCTACCTGTTCATCGCGGTCTCCGGCCTGCTGTTCGTCGCGATCGGCGTGCTCGCCAGCTCGCTGACGCGCAACCAGTCGGTCGCAGGCATCCTCGGATGCGTCGCCTTGGCGACGCTCATCCTTGGCGGCAACGCGCTGGCCGACTCGGCTTGGCTCGAGCAGGGCGCGTTGCAGCCGCTCCGCCCCGCGGTGGAGTACGCGCACGTCTTCGGCCACCGAGATGATTTCACCCGCGGGGTGATCGACCTGCGCCACGTGCTCTTCTATCTGAGCGGCTCCGCGCTGGCGCTCATCTTCAGCATCCTCGGCGTGGAGGCGAAGCTCCTCCACTCCTGACCCGCCGCCGCGACCATGCCTCCCTGGCAAAGCTTCCGCGCCACCCGCTGGCTCCGCACGATCAACCTCGTGCTGCAGGCGGTGCTGCTGCTCACGTTCTTCGGCGGCCTGAACTATATCGCGGAAAACCACCCGCGGCGTTTCGACCTAACCCGGGCGCGCAAGTTCTCCCTGTCGCCCGAGACGCTCTCCTACGTCCGCAACCTCCCGCGCCCCGTCCACGCCATCCTCACGCTCACCCCCGAGAGCGACCATCCCGAGGTGCGCGGCCTGCTCGAAGAGTACGTGCACGCCACCGAGGAACGTTCCGCGGGCCGGATCACGCGCGAGTTCCTCGACGTCTACCAGAACCGCCGCCGCGCGGAGGAACTCGGTGTCGACCAGGCCGACATCATCGTGCTCGTCTCCGGCGACAAGCGCCGCGTCGTGACGGTGGCCGAGCTCTACACGATGAAGAACAAGGAGCGCGTCGCCTTCCGCGGCGAGCAGGCGCTCACCGCCGCGATCCTCGACGTCTCCTCTCCCGGCCGGCAGAAGGTCTACTTCCTCACCGGGCACGGGGAGCTGCGGCTCGGCGACACCGATCCGGTGCGCGGCCTCTCCGCCGTGCGCGACCAGCTCAAGGTCCGCAACCTCGACGTCGATGACCTCGACCTCACCACGGCGCGCCAGGTTCCGGGCGACGCCTCCTTGCTCATCGTGGTCGCCCCGCAGAGCCGCTTCTCGCGGGAGGAGCAGGAACTGCTCCGGCGGCACCTCGGCGCCAGCGCCGGCCGCATGCTGCTCTTCCTCGCTCCCGGGCCGCCGGTCGCGTCGCTCGGACTCGACGACCTGCTGCTCGACTGGGGAGTGCTGGTGCAGGACGACGTGATCGCCGACGAGGGACCGGAGAACATCGCGGAGAACGGCGATCTCATCATCCGAGCGTTCGCCCGCCACCCGATCACCCAGCTTTTGATCGACTACGGCACGATGGCCCTGCGCCTCGGCGTCGCGCGCACCGTGATCCCGGATCCGGGCCGCACACTCGGCGGCGGCCTCAACACCGTCACCCTGGCCGCGACCTCGAAAACCGCCTGGGGCGAACGCAGCTTCCGCAACGGCCAGATCCCGCGCTACGATCCCGGGATCGACACTCGGCCCTTGCCCGGCATGGACCCCGCCGACCGCCTCGGCGTGATCGTCGCATCCGAGCGCCTCGCCGTGCGGGACAACCTCCCATTCAGCGTGCGGGGCGGCAAGCTGGTCGTCTTCGGCACCGGCGACCTCGTCGCCAACGGCCGCATCGACCAAGGCAACCTCGCCATCTTCCTTAACGCCGTGAACTGGACCGTCGACCGCGACCGCCAGCTGAGCATCCCGCCACGGCCGGTGGAAAAGTTTCAGCTTACGCTCAGCGCGGCCGACTTCGCGCGGTTGCGCTACACCGTCCTGCTCGGCGTCCCCGGCGCCGCCCTGCTGCTCGGCCTGCTCGTGTACTGGACCCGCCGCTCCTGAGAACCGCCCGCCATGCGCACGAAAGTCACCCTCGCTCTCCTCTTCCTCAACGTCGCGCTGTTCTTCTTCATCTTCCGCTTCGAGCGGGAATGGCGCACCGAGGCGGCTTCCCGCGAGGCGCGGCGCCTCGTGCTTGGAGCCGAGACCGCCAACATCCGCTCCCTTGAGCTCACCACTCCGGCCGGCGGCGGCTTCGCCCTGACACGCGAACGCGACGCGTGGTTTCTCACCCGCCCGCTCGACCGCTGGCCCGCCAACGCCCACGCGGTGAACGCCATTCTCCACGCCCTCCAGCTGCTGGAGCACGAGACCAGTTTCGCGGTCGCCGACCTTGTGAAGAACCGCCAGTCGGTCGCAGACTTCGGCCTCGAGCGCCCGCGCCTCACCGTTTCGTTCACCTCGGGTGACGGCACCGCGGGCGGTGCCGCTCCGCGCACGACCGTCCTGAAAATTGGCGACGCGACCCCCGACAACAAACGCCTCTACGTCCTTTCGCCCGACGGCGCCCGCATCCACGTCGTGAACCGCGGCCTCGCCGACAGTCTCAATATCCCAGCGGAGCAATTGAGAGACGACGGGCTGCTCTCGACCCGCGTGTTTGAAGCCCGTTCCCTCGGCGTGCAGATCGCGCCCCGCCCCGCCGACACCGGCGGAGCCGGCGTGCGCGTCCGCATCCGCCGCGAGGGCGCGCGCTGGATGTTCGATGCTCCGGTCAGCGCGCGCGCCAGCAGCCAAGCCCTTGAACTTGCGATCAACGGCCTGAACGCGCTGCGTGCGAAAGCGTTCCCGTCAACCAGCCCAGCTACCGCCCCCTCGGCCACGCCGGTCCTGCGGCTCGCCCTCGAGGGCAACGGCAAGCTGGAGACACTCTTCCTCGGCGAGACCGTGCCCCCGGCCCCGGGCGCCAGGCCCGACCCGCGCGCGCCGGTCGAGTTCTACGCCCAGCTCGAGGGACGCCGCGCCGTATTTACCGTCGAAGTGCCGGCCGCGCTGCTGGAAACGCTCCGCACGGCGCAGGAAAGCCTCCGGGAAAAACGCCTCCTCGTGGACCTTGATCCGGCGCGCCTCACCGCCATCTCACTGGCCTCCCCGGTCCAGCCCAACTCGGTCCCGTGCGACCTGCGCCGCCTGGTGGACGCCCCGGCTGGCACCGCGCGCGAGGCGCAGCGCGAATGGCAGGTGGTCCTCCGCGGCGACGGCCCCGCGGGGCCCCGCACGCTGCCGGCCGACCCCGAAGCGCTCGCCCGGCTCGTGAGCCAGCTCACCGCGCTGCGCGCGCAGAAGTTCCAAAGCGACGCCCCCACCAGCGCCGACCTCGAGGAATGGGGATTCAACCGTCCCGTGCGCGAGATCACCCTCACCGTCGCCGGTGAACCCGCGCCGGTCGTGCTCCGCCTCGGCACCGACATCCGGCGCAACGTCTACGCTCGCGTCGGCACCGCCGCCGAACCCGGCAATTCGATCTACGCCGTAGGCCGGGAGATCATTGACGAGCTCGACCTGGCTCCAGCCGCCTGGCGCCACCGCGCCGTCATCGACCCGCTCCCCGCCAACGCCCGCGTGAGCCGCCTCCGGCTAACCGAGGTCGGCGCCGAGACCGTACTCGCCGAAACCGCCTTTAATCCCGACGGCGAAACCGCCGCGCCGCGCGGCGATCCCGCGGCACTCAAGGCGGTCGCCGGCGCGTTCCGCGCCCTGCGCGCGAGCCGCTACGTGCCCGGACCTTTCACCGCGCAGGTCACCGCGGCCGGCGACGACCGTCCGTGGCGCTTCCAGTTGCAGGCGACCGTCGCCGTGCCCGGAAGCGACGGCGCCGAGCAGTCCAGCGTCACGACGGTGCTTTTCACCGAACGCACCGGCGGCAACCAGCAGTTCGCCGGAATCCGGGAACTCGACACGATCTTCGTCCCGGAACAGTCGCTGATCGACGCCCTCTGGACGCTCACCCACGGTCCGCGCGATCCCGGCCCCCCGCCGGAACGGAAGCCCTGAACAAAACCGCCGATGCCCGCCTGGCTCAAGCTGTGCGCGCAGGCCGTCCGCGCCCTGTTCGCGGGCGCGGGTTCGTTCGTGCTCTGGAGCTTCTGGCTGGCGCTCGCGCTGCTGCTCGCCGCGCAGGCGTGGATCGTCACCTCGCAGCAACTCGCGGTGCCGGGCTTCATCCTCCGGCGACTCGAGGAACAGCTCGCGGCGTCGGGTCTTCGCCTCACCGTCGGCGCCACGTTGTTTGACCCCACCGGCCGTATCCTCGTGGAGGATGCACGCCTGCACCTGCCGGCTTTTTCCGAGCCGGTCGTGCGGATCGGAGCCCTCTACCTGCGGCTCGACCGGAGCTCGCTGCTCGCCGGGGAGGTGGTCCCCGTGGAAATCCGCGTCACCGGAGCCTCGCTTGAGGCACCGGGACAACTCACCACTTCGGGTCGCGGCGAGGAATTGCTGTCGTCCCTCGACGCCGTACTGGTGCCCGGCCGCCACGAACTCCGGATCGAGCGGCTCACGGGCCGCAGCGCCAACCTCGTGCTCACCGCGCACGGCGCCATCCCGCTCCCCGCCGCCGGGAAGGCCCCCCGCCTGCCATGGTCCGAGCTGGTCGTGGACCGTTTTCCGGAGATCTGCCGCCGCGGGCTCGCGTGGCAGGCGCAGCTGAGGAGCGTCCGCGAGCCGGGGATCGATCTCACCCTCTCACCGGCCGGCAACGGAGGCCTCGCGCTCGGGGTCCACGCGCTCGCCCGGGAGATCACGATCACCGATCCGGTTGCCATGACCGTGCGCGACGCGGCCTTGAACACCACGCTCACGTTCCCCGGCGAGCGACCCGTTGCCGGCCTGCGCCTCTCGGCGCGCGAGTTTCTCCTGCCGCGGGGCGCGCGTGCCGATCACGTGGTCATCGACCTGCCGGGGGATCTCGCGTTCGACCGGATACCCGAAAAGGCGACGCTCTCGCTCGCCCGGCTCGAGGCCGAGGGCATCGACGCCTCCACGATTTCCGCGCGCGTGACCCCTGGTCCCTGGCCGATCCTCGACGTGAACACCACGCTTCGCCTGCTGGACGAACCGATCTCCGCCCAGGGAAGGACCGACCTGCGCGCGGGCAGCGCCGGCGTCACGCTCGCCGGTTCGGTTTCCCCCCGCGTGCTGGACGTCATCAGCCGCCGCGTCGGCGTCGACGTGCGGCGGTTCTATTCCTTTGAAGCGCTGACCGTTGAATCGGCCGAGGCACGTTTCGGCCCCGGCTGGGCGTTCGAACGCCTGAAAGCGCGCGTGGAGGTTCCGCGGATGGACTCCTATGGCGTGATCATGGAGGACGGCCGCGCCGTGGTGGAGCTGGAACCCGGGCGTTTCCGCGCTCCCGAGGCGTACGCGCGGGTTGGGGAAAACTTCGCCCGCGGCAGCTACGAGCAAGACTTCCGGACCCGGGATTTCCGCTTTCTGCTGGAGGGGCAGCTGCGGCCGCTCGACATCGGCCGCTGGTTCGGGCCCTGGTGGCCGGCGTTCTTCCGCCAGCTGGACTTTACCACCGCGCCTCCCGAGGCGAGCGTCGACGTGTCCGGACGCTGGCGCGAGGGTCGCCTGACGCGCGTGTTCGTCGCGGCGGAATCGGACCGCCCCGTGGTGCGCGGCGTCGCCCTCGACCGCGTGCGAACGCGGCTCCTGATCCGTCCGGGCTTCGTGGACGGACTCGAGGTTTTCGGCGCGCTGGGGGACGGCGACGTGGGCGGCACCTTCACCTTCCGGTCGGTTCCCGGCGTCGACTGGACCTCTTTGGACTTCAACGCCACCACCTCCCTCGGCGTTCCAACCCTGGCGGGCCTGCTCGGCGAGGTCGGCCGCGCGCCGCTCGCGCCTTTCCGCGTGGACGGCGCGTCGCACATCCGGGCCCGCGGACGATTTAACGGTCCGGCTGCTACGACCCCATCGGTCAACGAGCTGGACCTCCAGGTGGAGAGCAGCGGCGCGTTCAGTTTTTACGATTTCCCGCTGGAGGACGCGACGTTCACGGCGCAAGTGCGCGGCGAGGAGGTCTCCGTGGAAAAGTTCGGCGCCGCGTTCGCGGGAGGCACGGTCACCGGCAACGCGCGCCTCTGGGGGCGCGGCGACGGGCGCCGCCTCGGCTTCAACGTCGCGATCGAGGAGGCGGCGCTCGGTCGCGCGGCCGGCACCCTGCAGGCGTTCCTCGCCCGGCGCCGCGGCGCCCCGCCGCCCCCACCCGACCGATTCGTGCAGGAGCGGGCCAGCATCCGCCTCGACGTCGCCGCCTCCGGCGAGGGCCGGCCCGACGACCCGTTCAGCTACAAGGGAGACGGCAACGCCTCCCTGCGCGGCGCGGGTCTGGGCGAGGTTCCCCTGCTCGGCCTGCTTTCGGAGCTCTTCACGTTCACCTCGCTGCGCTTCACCGAGGCCCGCGGAAACTTCCGCATCGACGGACAGAAGCTGTTGTTCCCCAAAGTCGAGCTGCGCGGCGCCAACTCCGCCATCGACGCCCACGGCGACTTCACGCTCGGCCGCAACGAGCTAAACTTCAACGCCAAGGTCTTTCCGTTCCAGGAGAGCGGCAACGTGCTCAAGTCCGTCGTCGGCGCCGTGCTCACGCCCCTTTCGTCTGTTCTCGAGGTGAAGCTCGCCGGCACCTTGGAAAAGCCTTCGTGGTCGCTGGTCATGGGCCCGACCAACCTGCTGCGTTCGCTCACGGAGTCTCCCGCCGACCGCAAGGCCCCCGCGCCGGAAACGGCGCCCTCCGCACCACCGCCGCCGAAGCCGTGACGCCGCGTCCGGCCTGGCGGGCGACTTGACTCGACGGCGTCGCGATCAACATAGCCCGCATGCACCGTTCCGCCCGCGCGTTCTCCGCCCTGCTCTTCCTCGCCGTCGCCCTTGGGGGCTTCGGCTGCAAACCCAAGGGCTCCGACAGCCCCGGCGCCGCGGCGACCGGCAACCCCAAGGTGCCGGCCGGCGCGAAGAGCTCGGGCGGCCGCCATGCGGTCCTGAAACTCGACCAAGGCGAGATCGAGCTGGAGCTCATCCCCGAGGCCGCGCCGAAGGCAGTGGAGAATTTCCGGCTGCTTGCCGAGCACGGCTATTACGACGGCCTCACCTTCCACCGTGTGGTGAAGGGTTTCATGCTGCAGGGCGGCGATCCGCTCGGTGACGGCCGCGGCGGCGAGAGCGCGTGGGGCGGCACGTTTCCCGACGAGATCGACGCCAACTCCGCGCTCTACAAGGCCGGCTACCGGCGAGGCGTGGTGGCGATGGCCAACCGCGGGCCCAACACCAACACCAGCCAGTTCTTCATCATGCATCAGGACTACCGCCTGCCACCCGCGTACGTGATCTTCGCCAAGGTCGTGCGCGGCTTCGAGGTCGTCGATGCCATCGCCGAGCTGCCGATGAACCCCGGAATGGACGGCGCGCGCAGCAGTCCCGTGACGCCGATCATCATCCGCAAGGTCACGATCAAGCCCTGAGCCGCGCGGACGGCGCGCGTTTTCCCGCGCGAACGCGTAGCTTCAGGGCTTGCTTCGGCGTCTCGCGAGGGGTGCGAATTCCCCACCCCTCGCCCCCTATGAGAAACGCCACGCGCCTTGCGCTCCTGCTGTCCGTCCTCGCCGTTGCCGCCTTCGGCGCCGCTCCCGAAAGGAAGAACGTCCTCTTCCTGATCGCCGACGACCTGAACAACCTTCTCGGCTGCTACGGCGACCCGATCGCCCGTACCCCTAACCTCGATCGGCTCGCCGCGCGCGGCGTGCGCTTCGACCGCGCCTACTGTTCCTTCCCTCTCTGCGGACCGAGCCGTAACTCGATGCTGACAGGCCTCTATCCCGACAGCACCGGCATCTACCAGAACTCGCAGATTTTCCGGCAGACCATCCCCGCCCAGCACAGCCTCCCGCAGGCTTTCAGGCTCCAGGGCTGGCTCGCGGCCCGTATCGGCAAAGCCTACCATTACAACGTGCCGAACTCGATCGGGACCGTCGGCCACGACGACCCGGCTTCGTGGGAACTGAGCCTTAACCCGGCCGGTGTCGACCGCCTCGAGGAGCACCCGAAGATCTTCAGCCTCACGCCGGGCCAGTTCGGCGGCACCCTCA
>JBEGJD010000484.1:0-5360 GCA_041184765.1 Verrucomicrobiota bacterium
GAGTCGCGCGAAAAAGGTGCCTTCGCGGGCGTCGTTGACCACGACGTGCTCGAGCTTGACGCCGAGGCCGAGGAAGATGCTGCCGATCAGGTCGTGGGTGAGGGGGCGCTCCTTTTTGACCCCGTTGAGCGTCATCTGGATCGCGCCGCCCACCGAGTGGTCCACGTAGATCACAAAGGTTTTCTCGTCGTTGCCGAGAAACACGGCGCAGCCGTTCGCGGTGGGCATGACCCCCTTGATGGTGACGAGTACGACGTCGTTTGGCATTGGTGAAAACGTGGCCGCGGTCGCGCGCGGCTGCAAGCGTGCCGGCCTCACTCGAAACCCAGCAGATCAATGTCCCACGCCTTGGCCTGCTTAATCACCGCCGGCTTGTCGAGGATCAGCACCCGGCCGGCCTCCAGGGCGGCGGCGGAAACGCCTGCCTCGCGCATCGTCTCGAGCGTGCGAAGTCCGAAGCAGGGGACGTCGAAACGCCAGTCCTGCGCGGGCTTAACCGTCTTAACGAAGAGTGCTCCCTTGGTTCGGAACGAACCGGCGCGGCGGATCATCTCATCGGTGCCCTCGAAGGCCTCCACGGCAAGCACGGTGCCCTCGCGCACGACGCATCCCTGGCCGATGTCCAGCCGCGCGCACTCCCGGGCGATCTGGATACCGTGGCTGACGTAGTCCGTGTCCACGGAGAAACTACCTCCCGTCATGCAGCCGGCGGCGGCAAGGTGGTGATCGAGAAACGATCGGGCGTCGATGAGGCTTACGCCAAGTTCCTCGATCTCCCGGGCGATCGCTCCGAAGATAGTCTCCGCGTTGCGGCGGCGGAGTGAGAGCAGCAGCGTGGCGGCCTTGAGGTCGGGGTGCAGTCCGCTGAAGAGACGGCGGGGAGTAATTTGTCCGGCCATGACCGCGTAGCCCGCCCCGAAGTCGCGCAAGGCCCGGAGCATGTGCCCCAATTGCCCGACTTTCAGGATCCGGCGGTGGCCTTCCTCGACGGATTCAACGAGTTCAGGAGCCGTCTCCTCCTCGAATGCGATCAAGCGGAGGGACGCGCCGGCGCGCCGGATTTCCTCGGCCATCAGCTTCGGGTAGAGTCCCTGGCCGGCGATCAGCGCTACCGGTCGGGTCACGTCGAAGCCAGCGGGAAGAAAAGCGGAGACCTGGGCCACAGCGCGGAGTGTGCAGCGCGGGCGGGCAGGTTGAAGCCCGAAAGTTTGCCGAAAAATCCGCTCGGCGGAGCGCGCCGTCTAGGACTGCGAGCCGTAGTACTTCTTGTAGCTCCGGTAATAGCGGTAGCTGGAGTAGTACTCGATGCGACGGTGGGAGATGCCGTTGAGGATGACGCCGAGCACCTCGTTCTTGCCGTCCCGGAGTGAGCGCATGAACAGCCGGATGTGTTTCCGGTAGGCGCGATTGAACCGGCAGACGTAGATCACCTCGTCACTGCGGCTCGCGATCAGCATGGAGTCAGTCACGGCGCCGAGCGGCGGCGAATCGATGATCACCACGTCGAAGGATTGCTTCAGGCTGTTGAGCAACGCGGCGAACGATGGGTGTTCAAGAATGGCGGTGGGGCTCTTGGAGCGTCCGCCGGAACGCAGCAGAGACAGGTTGGGCGCGACGTTAATGATCCCGAGATTGGAGTCGTGCTCGATTTTTCGGCTGATTTCACCGCCGGCATCGAACCAGCGGATGATGCCGGCTTCGTTTTCCTGGGAGAAATGACGGTGCAGCATCGGGCGGCGCAGGTCGCCGTCGATGATCACGGTCTTGCGGCCATGGCGCGCGAAGCTGCCCGCAATATTGCATGACACCAAAGTCTTACCTTCGCCGGGAATCGTGCTGGTGATGAGGATCGATTTGGGGAAATCGAGTTTGGAGCGGATCTTGATCGAACTGTAGATGCCGAGGAATGCCTCGGCCCCCAGGTCTTGTCGCTCCTTGGTGAGCAGGGAGTATTTCTCGTTGTCCTTCAGCGAACCCAGATCCGGCACGATTCCGAGCAGGTCGGCTCCGATGAAGGACTCGACGTCCCAGGCGCTCTTGATGCGGTCGTCGACGAAGCTAAGTCCGACCGCGACGACGAGAAAAACGATCACCCCGATTCCGATGCTGGTCTTGGTGATCTGGGCTTTGTTCGGGGAGAACGGGGAAGGGTTGATCGTGGCGCGGTCGAGGGGTCGCACCGGCACGTTCTCGATGTTCTTCACCGTCTTGGTGTCGTTCAGCCGGGCGAGGATAGCGCGGTAGTTCTGCTCCTTGGTGTCGGCTTCCGTCTTCAGGCTGCTGTAGGCGATGCTGGTATCCGTGAGGTCGATCTGCGCCTTTTCCGCACGGGCATATTCAGCCTCCGCCATGCGGAGATTCTGCTGGGCCTCGGCCTGTCGCGTCCTGAGTTCCGCCACGGCCTGGGTGATCGAGCGGGTGAGGTCACCCTCCGTCACTGAAATCTCGCTGTTTTTGGCGATGATCGACGGGTGCAGCTCAAGGTAGCGTTCCGAGAGCAGCGTGAGTTCCTGGCGAAGCCGGATCAGCTGGTTGTTGAGGGGCGAAACCATCGGATGGGTGCCGATCTCGGAAATCTCGAGCAGGTTGCGGTTGCCGGCCTGGAACGCCTCGATTTGCCGGACCTTCTCGTCGATCTGCGCGAGCCGCAGACGCCCTTCCTCGCGCAGGGCTGCCGCCCGTTTGAATTGCTCGGTCACAAGATTGGTCGAGCTGTCCAACGAGAGAAGGTTCTTCTCCTTCATGTAGCGTTGCAGGACCTGGTTGGCATCCTCGGACTCGAGCCTCAGGCGCTCGGCCTGGGAGGTGAGGAATTGCACCGCGGTCTGGTTGCCGGAGCTGCCCTTGGTAAACAGGTACCGCATGAACGAATCCACGTACTTGTTGGCGATCACGGCCGCCGCTTCGGGGTCCTGGTGTGTGACGTTAATGGTGATGATGAAGCTGGCGCGCGAGGGCACGGCCGACATGGAGCCCATGTCGACGCCGATGTTGGCTGGGTCGGTGCCCGGCGGGCTGCGCTTGATGGCCGGGCGCTTCAGGATCAGCTGCTCCTCGGGGGTGAGCGCCGCCCGGACCTCAGCCGCCAGCATCGAGCTCCGCAGCACCTCGAGGTGCGTGTTCATGTCGACGTCGGAGCGGACCGTGGTGTCGACGACGTTCTGGATCGCGACCACGGTGTCCGGCTTCTCGAACTGCATCGTGGCGCGGGCCGAGAACAACGGTATCGCCTGCATCTCGCGGTAGCCGTACCCAATGGAGAACAGCAGAGCGAGCGGCAGAGCGATCCAAGAGCGCTCGCGGAGGATGATGAAGTAGTCGCGAAACGTCCTCCGTTCGGCGACATCATCGCCCGTGTGCAGCGCAGGGGCCGGCTTCGGCTTGGTGGTTTGGTCGGCCATGAAAGCGGGGCTCAGATGAGCTTCTCGGGCACGTAAACGACGTCGTCGGGCTCTAGGACGAAGCTGGCGTCCTTCGAGTTGGAATTGGCGCGCCCCTTAATGCCGCTTTCCACATCCAGAATGAAATACTTCTGCGTGCCATCCGGCATGGTGCGGGTAACCTTGACGGCTGAGCTGCGGGCCGTGTCGGTGAAGCCGCCCGCCTTGAAGATGAGATCCTTGATGGTGAACTCCGAGTTGGGCGGGATATCCTGACGGCCTTGGATGTTTACCTTTCCACTGACAATCACGGTGCGAGGCGCGTACTCCTCCACCGTGATGTTGACGCGTGGGCTCCGGAGATACCTCCCGTCCTGATAGGCCTTGGCCACTTTCGCCTCGGCCTCCGCGATGGTGAGACCGGAAAGATTCACCTCTTTGATAAGCACGAGGTTTACCGTGCCAACCGGCTCTACGCGCGTTCCAGTTACCTTAAGCTCAGGCTCGCCCAGGATGGAAATCGAGATGCGGTCCCCCCGAGTGATTCGATAGGGTGCGGCTTTTCGCTCCTCCGTCGCGGAAGCCGCGCCTTGGGCACGGCTCGTCAACGCGGGAGCGAGGAGCAGCGCTCCGGCGATCAGGTAGACACGGGCGGTCATGCGTGATTTCACCAGCGGGAGGAAACGTTGGCGTTCCAAGTGGACCGGTTGAAATCAGCGAGGGTGAAGGTCGACGTGTTCAGGAACTGGCTGTAGGTGACCGAGGACTGCCAGTGCTCATTTAACGTGTAAGACAGGGAGAGGTCGCTGCTGATGAAACGGTCCTTCCGGTTGGAGGCTGGTTTTCCTCCGGGGAGGTTCGCGGCCGCTTGGCCAACGTACTCGCTCTCGCCGTAGCTGGTGCTGAGCGAGAGATTGATCTTTGCGGTGGCGGCATAGCGCGCTGAAATCGACAGGTTGGTTGTGTCAACGATGTCGTCCGTCGCCGTGGTGGAGTAATCCTTGGAGATGGAGCCCGTCAGCCTGAGCTTCCGGGAGACCTCGTAGGAAGTGGAGCCGCTGGCGAACCAGGAGGTGTACTTGTCATTACCGGGTAAGCGGCCCGTGGCGGATCGCGTCTGCAGGCCGGCGCGCAGGTTGCCGTTCAATCCGCGGATGAGCTTTCCACTGAGGCCAATTGAGAACGCGTGATCAGCGCTCGAGGTGTCGCGGGAGGTCTCGCTGAAGCGGTACCGGTAGCCGGCGTAGACCTCGCGCACGCTGCTCATGATGCGCACGATGTCGAGCGAGGTGCTGTACGTATCGAGGCTCGCGAAGGCTTTTTCGTCCAAATAGTCGCGCGAAGAATAGTTCAGGGAGGAACTGACCGTGTAGGCGCCGGCCAGCGGGTAGCGTACACTGAGTCCCAGCGGCACATTCCAGAACGTGCTGCGGGTGTTCACCGAGGGGTCGGCGCGGCTTTCCCGCGACGCCGCCAGGTTGAACGAACCGGTGGTCCTTCCGCCTTGTTTCAGGAGTTCCAGGCGGAAGGCCGGATTGTCGAAGTTCTGGTCTTGCAGGCTCGAGAAGCGCGAGGAATCGACCGAAATCGCGGCGTTAACCCCGATCCACCCAGAGCGGCGCGTGTACTCCGCGCTAAGCGACGTGCCGTAGACCAGATCACGTCGATTATCACTGCTCATGAACACGTTCGAGTCCTCGGTCACCGAGGCGGCGATGTTCACGAAGATTTTCTGACGGCCGTCATCGAGAGAGATGAGGGCGCGGGAGAGGGGGACAGCTGCGGCGCAGCCCAGAATGAGGCCGACTCCGAGGCGGCGACGCATGACTTCGGGGGAGTTCATCTTTCAGTTCGCGGAAGCGGGGGATCAGAGGGTTGACCGGCTGACGGTGAACTCGACCGGAAGATTTACCGGCACCGTGGCCGGGGGGCCGTTGCCTTGGGGCGTTGCCGGGGGATTGGCGTTCCCCCCCGCCTGTG
>JBEGJD010000485.1:0-2626 GCA_041184765.1 Verrucomicrobiota bacterium
GTCCATCGCGGCGGCGAAGCCGACGCCCGGGGCCGTGGTGTAGGCGGGATTCGCGTGGCGCACGATCAGGAGGGGGACCTCCCCCGCCGCCATCCGCGCGGCCGCCGCGCGAATCTCCGCGTGGCCCGCGACGCCCTCGAACGCGAGGTAGCCGTCCTGCGGCTTGATGGTCTTCCCGACGTTGCCGCGGGACTTGTTGAGCTCGGCCACCGCGGTCGCGACGGCCGTCGCCTCGGGGCCGTAGCCGCCGGCGAGGAGCGCGCTGGCGCGAGCCGTGCGGATCTCCGTCGCAAGGCCTTCAAGCAGGGCGGCGCCGACGCCAGCGGCCTCGGCCGCCGCGGCGATGGAGCCCTTCCCGGCGATCGCGTTCACGACCGCGAGCTCGGAGCCCGGCCGGACCGGGATCCACTGGTCGGCGTTGAGGCCGGTGAGCGAACGACGCGCACCGACATAGATGAAGCGCGGCGCGCCCTCGACCTTGCCGCGGGCTTCCGCGAAGGCGAGCTGCTGCGGGACCGAGAGGCCCCAGCCGTCGAGGAAGTCGGCGCCGAAGGAGACGATGAGCGAGGCCGCCGAGAAGTCGATCGCCGGCCACGCCGCGCCGTACGCCGCGCGGTTCGCCGCAGCCACCGCGAGCGGTGCCTCGGCGTCGTAGCTGAGATGCGACGCGATGCCGTAGCTGGCGAGCACGCCGTCGAGGAAGGCCGGGAAGGAGCCCTGCTCGTGCTGGTTGATCACGACCGCGCGCGCGCCGGTGCCGGCGCGCTGCACGTCCGCGAGCTTGCCGCGCAGGATGCCGATCGCGTCGTCCCAGGTGGTCGGGACGAGCGCGTCGCCCTCACGCTTCATCGGCTGGCGATAGCGGTCGGGGTTGTAGAGGCCCTGCAGCGACGACTGCCCGCGCGCGCAGAGCGCGCCCTGGTTCACCGGGTGGTCGGGGTTCCCCTCGACCTTGATGGCGCGGCCGTCGCGCACCTCGACGATGATGCCGCAGCCCGCCGCGCACTCGCGGCAGGTGGAGGCATAGTAGTTGGAGACGCCCGGGACCGTCTGGTCCGGGGAGACGAGGTACGGGATCAGCTTCTCGACGTCCCCAGTGGAGCACCCGGTGGCGGTGGCGGCGGCGCCGCCCACCCCGAGGACCTTGAGGAAGTCGCGGCGCTTGACGCCCTGCGTGGTGGTGTCAGTCATCGCGGGGTCCTAGTAGTGGCAGGTGGCGCAGTCATACGTCGCCTTCTTGCGCGGCAACGCGAGCGTCGCGGAATCGGGCTCGTAGCCGGCGGCGCGGACGCCCTCGGCCGGGCTGTACCCGTTCACGTGACACTGGACGCACCAGCCCATGTTGAGGCTCTGCGCCTGGAAGACCTGCGGCATGTTGTTCACCTGCCCGTGGCAGGTCTGGCAGGTCACGCCGGCGTTCACGTGACGCATGTGCGGGAAGTGCACGTACTCCGGCACCTTGTGCACGCGGACCCACGGCACCGGCTGCTTGTTGTTCCAGTACTCCGTGAGCTTCACGATCTCGGGACGGCCCGCCGCGACGATCGTGTGGCACCCCATGCAGGTGCCCACCGCGGGGAGTCCCGGGTCCGGCGACTGGTTCGCCGCGTTGTGGCAGAACGCGCAGTTCATCTTGAGCGCATTCACGTGCACCGGGTGCGGGAACTTGACCGGCTGCTCCGGGGAGCGGCCGATGCCGCCACCGATATAGTTGGTGTACCCGGAGGCGCCGCTGTAGGCCCAGGGCCCCGGCTTCGCCTTCCCGAAGGCCTCCTGATTGGCCTGGTAGGTGGCCGTCGTGGTATCGACGGGGGCGGGAGCGTCATCGGGGGCGGACTGCGAGCCCGCGTACGCGTACATCATCGTCGCCGTGAGGGCGATGGCGACGAGTCCCGGAATCATGACCCACTTCCTGCGACCGGACATGCGCGTCTCGGATGAGAGGGAGAAATCCGAACGGAAGATTCGGTTTGTGAACTTTTTCACAAACCGACCAGCCAAGAAAACAAACCGGGGGAAAACCCCCACGCAAGGATGGGAAACATCCTCACCCTGCCCTGCTCACTCCAGCCCGCGACGCACGCGGTCGATCGTCCGGAGCACCTCGATCGCCATCGCCCGCACGAGCGTGAGCTCCCGGGAGTCGGGACCCGCCCGGTTCAGCAATGAACGGACCGACCGCATGATGTGTTCCGGGTTCCGGGTCCGGTAGAACGCGATCGCCGCCAAGGACCGGTCGATGTCCCCCAGCGCCCGCTCCCATTCTTCGTGCTTCGGGAGGGCCGCGTGGTGTTTGTGGCGCGCGACGGTGCGGGTGGCGTCGCCGGCTTCCAGATGGAGCTCGTAGAGCGCGACCAGCACCGCCTGGGCCACGTTCAGCGAGGCGTGTTCCGTCGTCGGGATCGCCACCATCACGTGCGCGAGGTCGATCGCCTCGTTCGGGAGGCCGTGGTCCTCCTGCCCGAAGAGCAGCGCCACCCGCCCCTCGGACGCCCGGCCCAGCATCACCGGCGCCAGCTCGCGCGGCGTCGTCATCGGCCAGCGGTGCGCGCGACGCTTCGCCCCGAAGGCGGCGACGTGGACACAGTCGGCGAGGGCCTCGGGGAGCGACTCGAAGTGCTGGATC
>JBEGJD010000486.1:0-3498 GCA_041184765.1 Verrucomicrobiota bacterium
CCGACGGGGATCATGCGCGGGCGGTTTCATCCGGCGACCGGCGATCTCTACCTCTGCGGTTTGTCGGCGTGGGCCACCTCACAGACCCTGCAGGAGGGCGGATTTTACCGGCTCCGGCCGACTGGCCGCGCGGCGTGCTTGCCGACCGGCTGGCGCGTGCGGGAGGGCGAGATCGAGCTGACCTTCAGCGAGGCGCCTCGCGCCGCGGCGGAAGTTTCGCGATTCACGGTTCGCCGTTGGGATCTGCGGCGCAGCGCGAACTACGGGAGTCCGCGGATCGATGAACGCACGCTGGCGGTGGCGGGCGTGAAAACCGGAGCGGATCCGCGTGTGGTGCGGCTGGAGATTCCCGGGCTTGCTCCGGCGCAGGTCGTGGAGATCACGTGCCGGCTGGTCGATGCCGACGGCCAGGAGGTCACCCGCGTGATCACCGGCAGCGTCCACCGCGTGCCGGGCGACGGAGCGCAGTAACCGTCAGAACTCGAGACGCAGCGTGAAGGCGGCGTTGCGGGGATCCTCGCGGAACGCGCGGCGGTAGAAGACGGTTCCGGTCACGGTGTCCTCGTCGAGCTTGCTCGCGTTGATCGTGCGGTCGTCGAGGATGTTGCTGATATTGAGCTGGTAGGTGACGCGGGCGGCGTTGACCCAGAGGCCGGCGAGGCCGCGGGTGCGGTACTGGAGGAAGAGGTCCCCGACGGAACGCGGGTTGCCCCAGAGCGTGCGGCGGGTCGAAAGGATCACACCGGCGACGTTGGCGCTCTGGTAGCGCCAGCCGCCACCGACCGCGAGGCCCCGCAGCGGGCCCGAAGAAAACGTGTAACGGGTCCAAATATTGGCGCGGTGCGGCCGGTTCCCGTAGGCCTGCTCCTCGGTTAGCCGGGTGGTCGCCAGCTCGGTCGCGGACTGGGCGATGCGCTGGGCGACCGTCGTGGTGCCGAGCGCGCCGTTGCGGTCGAAGAGCGGCTGATTGAAAACCGAGGGACGACCCGTGCGCGTGATGTAGATGGAATCGAGGGCCTTCCAGAGGGCGAGGCGTTCCTCCCACCACGGCACGCCCTCCTGGAAGACATTGGTGCGGGTGCGATCCGTGTAGGCGTAGCCCGCGCGGAGCGTCCAGTTTCGGGAAAGATTGGCCGAGAGTTCCGCCTCGATACCGTGGCTGACGCGGTCGCTGAGGTACGAGTCGGCCGTGCTGAAGTACACGGAAGTGAGGTCGGCGAGGTTGGTGACCGGTGATCCAGTTGGCAGGCTGGTTACCCCCGCCTGGCGGAAGTAATAGTCGAACGACGACATCACGTCGTTGTTCGGCTGCACGAACACCGGCGCGCCGCCCTGGATGCGGTCGCCCAGCATGCGCGAATTGTACGCCTTCACGGAGCCGCTGAGGCGGTTCTCCAGGAAACTGAAGGCCACGCCGTAATCGAAGCCTTCGCCGCGGAAGGGCGGCGGGGTGAGGTCGTCGGGCAGGGCGGATCTGTTCCGCTCCCCGAGGCCGACGCTGTTGGAGTAGTTCGCGGTGAGGGAAAAGTGCCGCGTGAGGTGCAGCACGGCGCCGAGCGAGCGACGCAACCCGCCGCTGGCGCTGGACGAATCCCAGTTTTGCCGCAGGGCTGTGAACACCGCCTGGTCAGCCGCTGTGGCCAGCCGGTATTTTCCCGTCGAGGCATCGCGCAGCACCCGCGGCCCGCGGGCGAGGATGTCGTCGTCGCGCACGCCGAGCGTCGTCACGAGCCTGCCGTCGAGGAAGTAGCTCTGCGCGACCGCCATCAGCGACTGGATGGTGATGCGGTCGTCGAAGTCGCGGTCGTTCGGCGCCGCCCAGTCGGTGCGCAGTGAGCCGACCGCGGGGAAGGACGAGGTGAAGCTCTCGAGGTTGAAAGGATTGCCGGGCTGATAACCCGGCGTGTAGTCCGCGAACGGGCCGCCGATGCGGAAGTAACGGCGGCGGAAAACCTGATTGGCCGCGTTCTCCGCGGCGGTGTTGAACG
Source organism: Verrucomicrobiota bacterium (assembly GCA_041184765.1). GTDB lineage: Bacteria > Verrucomicrobiota > Verrucomicrobiia > Opitutales > Opitutaceae > ER46. The sequence continues at coordinate 1,989 of JBEGJD010000486.1, forward strand.
GACGGTTGGCCCACACCTCGCGGGAACGCAGCCGGGACTCGCGGTTGGCGGCGTGCTCAACCATCGCGGCCAGGCGGTGGCGGCCCCAGCGGGGCCCGAGGTCGGACTCGTGGGAGACCGAGGCGCGCAGGGTGCGGTTGTCGTTGCGCCGCTGCAGGCGCAGGTAGTTGTCCTGGCTGAAATAGTAGCCGTTGCCGAAGAAGTACGGGTTCAGGCGGCCGTCGGGCAGGCGGTAATTGAGGTCCGCGCGCAGGTCCGGGTTCTGCGCGACGATGGTGTCGCTGTGGCGCTGCGATTGGTTGGCCGCCAGCTCGAGGTAGAGGTTTCGTGCGAGCCGGTGGTTGAGGATCGCCGTCAGGTTGCTGGTGAAGACCGCGGCGCGCTCGCCCGCTCCCGAGGATGTCACCGCGCCGAAGGGGATGTAGCCCTCGTGCACGATCGTGTTCTCGGAGCTGTTGAAGACGCTGGCGGCGCTGGCGAGGGTGACCCGGTTGACGGTGGACGACGTGCCTTCCCAAAGTTGGGGCGGGGCGGATAGGTCCTGGCCGTAGACTACCACATTGCGGTTGCTCACGCTGCCGGTTCCCGCGGTCGCGGCGACAAGCGCGCTGCCGTCGGCGTTCTCGTAGCGCTCGAGGGTCTGGTTCCAGCGGATGCGGCCCGCCCGCAACCCGCCGTCGAAGCGGGTCAGGAAATCGAGCTGGTTCCAAGGGCGTCCGGACACGCCCTTGGTGTGCCCGTGCTCGTAGGAAACGGTGATGTCGGTCTCGCGCTTGGGCTGGAATTTCACCGCGAGCGTCGCCGCCTGGACGTCGGTGTACTGGTGCGGCTGGGGCGAGCCCTTGCGGTCCCAGACTCCCATCGCGCGCACGGCGAGCCGGTCGCGCAGGAGGACTTGGTTCACATCGAGGGCGGCACGCTTGGTGCTGTCGCCGCCCACTTTCAGGTCGAGGTTGGCGAGGCGGCGGCCGAGCAGGGGCTGGCGCGTGCGGAAGTTCAGGTTGCCGCCCGCGCTGCCGGTGCCGAAGAGGATCGCGTTGGGGCCGCGGGTGGAGCCGATGCGCTCGGTGTTGTAGGTGTTGGGCTGGCCCGCGTTTTGGAATCCGTCGACCGATGTCGTGCCGGGCAGCCCACGCACGTTGAAGGTTATCCCTTGGTCGCCGAACATGTTGGCCTGCGCGCCGCCTCCGCCGGATTCGTCCCCGCCGACCGTGACTTCCGCATTGAGATCGTAGCGCAGTACTTCCTCCAGCGACGTGGCGGCGAGGTCGTCGAGCAGGTCGCGCGTGAAAACGCTCACGGCCCCCGGCGTGTCGCGGAGCGCCGTGTTCAGCCGGCTGCCCTCCAGGTTGTTCGTGGCGGCGTAGCCGGTGTCGGCCTGTCCCGTCACGACAAACGGCGACAACTCGACCTTCTCGGCGGGCGGTTGGGAGGGGGCGGCGGCGAAGCCGGTCGCGGTGGCGACGACGGCGGTGCTCGCGATGAAGGCGCGCAGAGCGGAGTGCATGGG
>JBEGJD010000487.1:0-5845 GCA_041184765.1 Verrucomicrobiota bacterium
CTTCGCGGTGGCGACATGCAGCACATCCAAAAAACGGTGCCCGCCGCCGATCGTGTGCCGGGCCGAGATCCGTTCGGCCAGATCGAACACCTCCGCCCAGTCGGCCGGCACGACGACCAGCGCGCCGGCGTCGAGGTTCGACTGCAGGTTCGCGAGCGCCGCCGATCCCGTCCGGCGATCATAGCCCTGGCCGGGGTCCCGGCCGTGACGGAAAACCTGGAAACGTACCGACTGGCGGAACTCCCCGAGCAGCAGCGCCGAGACGTGCAGCGGCTCCTTCATCCGCCGGTAATGGGCGACGGCCGCGGCCGAGGTGCTCTGCGCCACGTAAAGCGCGCAGAGGAACGAAGTGTCGGGGTAGGCGATCACGAAAGCCCGCCCAGTTCCGCCTCCCGCATCGCGCGGACCTCCTCCGCGGAAAACACCCTCGTCCCCCAGACCGCGCGCAACTGGCCGGCGAAGTCGATCTTCACGGGCTTGGCGGGCGCCGCCGCGGCCGGCGTCAACCGGGCGAAACGCCGCCCCCGCCGGATGATCTCGACCGATTCCCCGTTCTCGAGCCACGCCGACACCTTCCGGAAGTGGTTGCGCAGGTCGGCGACGGTGGCGGTCTTGGTACTCATGAGAGATAAATCTCTCACCATGCCCATCCCGTCAAGGACGGGCTGATCCCCCGACTCGCTCCGTGTAGTCGCCCACGGAACTCACGGAAAACACGGATTAGACCGACCAACCACGAATAGACACCAAGGGACACGAATGACCGCGCTCCCGACTCGCTCCGCGGGGGAGCACCACGGATGGCCGCGAAGAGGCGCACAAGGCGCATGAGTCAGGACCAGGCCCCCGATCCGGGTTCAACCACGGATGCACACGGATCGACACGGATGACGCGTTTCCGATGTAGCCGCGGTCGCTCCCCGCGGATTATTCAGGGAGACCTACCGCCGAAGGCACTCCCGTCTCGCTCCGCGGTGTCGCCCACGGAACTCACGGAAAAAACGGATCAGGCCGGGCAACCACGAAGGGACACCAAGGGACACGAAGGAACGCGCTCCTGCATCGCTCCGCGGGAGTTCAACCACGAATGGCCACGAAATCACACGAATGAGGAAGCTAATCGTTCCCTCTCGCCCCTCGCCTCTGGCCTCTCGCTCATCGCCTCTCGCCGCCCACCACTTCTCCGTTAACTCCGTTTGCTCCTGTTTCGTGGATCGGCGCGGGCGCTCGAACGGGCCGCCGTTTCGGGCGGGAAACTCCGTGGCGCGGTGGTTGGCACGGGTGGTGCTATGAGCAGCCAACTCCTGCTTTTTCTCCCCGGCTGGCTGGTGCAGCGGGGGAGGGTGGCAGGGCGAAACAAACCTCCACGAACATGACCCGTCCACGTCACCGCCTCCTCAAGACGCTCGCTTGTCTGCTCGCCGCCGGGCTGTCCGCCGGCTCGCTCCTCGCCCAGGCTCCCGCCGCCCCGGCCGCGCCGCCGCCCCCGGCTCCCACGCTCGAACAGCGCGTCGCGGGTCTCGAGGCCTACATGAACAACACCGACCCCAGCGCTCCGCTCAAGGTCGGGCCCAAGGACAAGGACGGCAACCCCACGATTCCCGCCGGGCTGACCACGCCCTCCGTGGGCATCGCGGGTCCGGGCCACAACGGATTCATGATGATCTGTGCCGCGCTGGTGCTCTTCATGACGCTGCCCGGACTGGCGCTGTTCTACGGCGGCCTCGTGCGCACCAAGAACGTCCTCTCCGTGATGGCGCAGTGCCTGGGCATCGCCGGACTCGTCACCATCATCTGGTGGGCGGTCGGCTACAGTTTAGTCTTCGGCAAGAGCTTCAACAGCCCCTTCCTCGGCGGCACGGAGTTCTTCTTCCTGGCCGGCGTCGATAGCGTGCCGAACACCGACTACGCCGCTTGGGTCTCGCAGAACGTGTTCGCGATGTACCAGCTGATGTTCGCGATCATCACGCCGGCGCTGATCGTCGGTGCGATCGCCGAGCGCATGAAGTTCTCCGCGCTGCTGCTCTTCGTCACCCTCTGGATGTTCGTGGTCTATATTCCGCTGGCGCACATGGTGTGGGGCGTGACCGGCTTCATGAATGGCGTCTGGAATTCCGGCGCCTCCATCAAGGCGATCGACTTCGCCGGCGGAACCGTGGTGCACATGTCCTCGGGATGGTCCGCGCTCGTGCTCTGCCTGATCCTCGGGCCGCGCCTCGGTTTCGGGAAGACCCCGATGCCCCCGCACAGCCTGGTGCTCTGCATGATCGGCACCGGGATGCTCTGGGTGGGTTGGTACGGCTTCAACGCGGGTTCGGCGGTCGCCGCCGACGGTGTCGCCTCGAACGCCTTCACCACCACGACGTTGGCCGCTGGTGTAGCCTCCTTCGCCTGGGCCGCCTTGGAGTATTTCACCCGCGGCAAGGCCAGCGTGCTGGGCTTCTGCTCCGGCGCCGTCGCTGGTCTTGTGGTCGTGACGCCCGCCTGCGGTTTCATCACCCCCGGGTCTTCGGTTCCTCTCGGTATCCTGGCCGGCGCGATCCCGTTCTTCGCCTGCACCAAGTTGAAGCAGATGCTGAAGTATGACGACGCCCTCGACACCTTCGGTGTCCACGCGGTCGGCGGTACCCTCGGCGCTCTGCTCTCGGGCTTTTTCGCCAACGCCTCCGTGAACGGTAACCTCAACACGAATCTCAAGGATGTCGTGGGCAAGGGCCTCCTGCTTGAGCAGGTCAAGGCGGTCGCGCTCACGCTCGCGCTGTCGGTCGTCGCGACCGTGATCCTCGCCTACATCGTGAAGGCGGTCGTCGGCCTGCGTCCCACGGTCGAGGCCGAGCAGGAGGGTCTCGACCTCACCGACCACGGCGAGGAAGGCTACATCTACGAGTCCAAGTCCTGATCCCCTAACCTCAACCCAGTCGTCCCATGAAACTCATCATCGCCATCATCAAGCCGTTCAAGGTCGAGGAAGTGAAGGAGGCCCTCGCCGGCGCCGGCATCGAGGGAATGACCGTCACGGAGGTCAAGGGCTTCGGTCGCCAGAAGGGCCATACCGAGATCTACCGCGGCAGCGAGTACACGGTGGATTTCCTGCCCAAGGTTAAGATCGAGGTCGCGGTCTCCGACGAGGCCGCCGGCAAGGCGGTCGACACGATCGCCAAGGCCGCGAAGACGGGGAAGATCGGCGACGGCAAGATCTTCGTCCTTCCGCTCGAGGAGGTGGTGCGCATCCGCACCGACGAGCGCGGCGAAGCCGCGGTCTGATCGTCTTGCAATCAAAAGGCGGGCCCCGAGGGGCCCGCCTTTTTTGTCGGCTGAATTCCTGGTCCGACGCCGGAGATCAGGCCGGCGCGGCGGCCTTGCGCTTGTCGGGCAGCGCGCGGCTGGCGACTTCCGCCTTCAGGCGCGCGACGCAGGCGTCGGAGGTGAGCACGCCCTCGTCGCCCCGGGCTCGGGAGCGGACGGACACGCTGTTCGCCTCGGCCTCCTTCTGGCCGATGACGAGGGTGTACGGCACCTTGTCGATCTCGGCGCGGCGGATCTTGGCGCCCAGCTTGTCGCTGTGTTCGTCGAGAGTGGCGCGGAGCCCCTCGGCCTTGAGGCGGGCGAGGAGGGCGCGGGAGTGCTCGAGGGTTTTCTCGCTGATGGGAACCAGACGAACCTGCTCTGGGGCGAGCCAGAGCGGGAAGTCGCCCGCGAAGTGCTCGATGAGCACGCCGCAGAAGCGCTCCATCGAGCCGAACGGCGCGCGGTGGATCATGACCGGCCGATGCGGCTGGTTGTCGGGCCCGATGTAGGAGAGGTCGAAGCGGATCGGCAGGTTGTAGTCGACCTGGACGGTTCCGAGCTGCCACTCGCGGCCGATGACGTCCTTGATGACGAAATCGATCTTCGGTCCGTAGAAGGCGGCCTCGCCCGGTTCCTCGGTGAACGGGACGCCGAGGGTCTTCGCGGCCTCGCGGCAGGCGTTCTCGGCCTTGTCCCAGTTCTCGGCGTTGCCGGTGTACTTGTTGGAGTCCGGATCGCGCAGACCGACGCGCACGCGGTAGTCCTGCATGCCGAGGGTCGTGAGCACGATCTTCACGAGGGAGAGGCAGCCGAGCACCTCCTGCGCGACCTGTTCCTCGGTGCAGAACAGGTGGGCGTCATCCTGGGTGAAGCCGCGGACGCGCGTCATGCCGTTCAACTCGCCGCTCTGTTCCCAGCGGTAGACGGTGCCGAATTCGGCGAGGCGCACGGGCAGGTCGCGGTACGAGTGCGGCTGCGAGGCGAAGATCTTGATGTGATGCGGGCAGTTCATCGGCTTCAGCATGAAGCCGCTGAGCAATTGATCGTCGGGACGCACGCGGTCGGCGGTGATCGATTCACGTCCGGTGCGCGCGTTGATCTGGTCGCGCATCTGGCCTGACACCGCCTCGAGGCGGGCGAAGACCTCGCCGCACGGGCAGTTCTCGGAGATCGCGCGGGCGAGGGACTCGTTCTCCACCACGGGGGAGAATTGCGAGTCCTTGTAGTACGGGAAGTGTCCGGAGGTCTTGTAGAGCTCCAGCTTGCCGATGTGCGGCGTGAAGACCTGCGAGTAGCCCTGCTTGCGGAGTTCCTCGCTGATGAATGTCTGCAGCTCCTGGCGGATGGTCGCGCCGTTGGGGGTCCAGAGGATGAGGCCCTGGCCGACGTCCTCGTCTATGTGGAAGAGCTTCAGCTCGCGGCCCAGCTTGCGGTGGTCGCGCAGGCGCGCCTGCTCCAGTTGGGTGAGGTAATTCGCGAGCTCGTCCTTGCTGGCGAAGGCCGTGCCGTAGATGCGCTGCAGCTGCTTGTTGCGCTCGTCGCCGCGGTGGTAGGCGCCGGCGATCGAGAGCAGCTTGAAGGCCTTGAGCTTGGAGCTGTACCGGACGTGGGTGCCGGCGCAGAGGTCCATGAATTCACCATTCTGGTAGAACGAGATCTTCTCGCCCTCCGGGATGTCGGCCAGTCGGCCGAGTTTGTAGCGCTCCTGGCCGCGCTGGCGGATGATGTCCTCGGCCTCCGCGCGCGACACCTCGCGGCGCAGGAAGGGCTGGTTCTCCTCGGCCACCTTCTTCATCTCCGCCTCGATCCGCGCGAGGTCCTCGGTGGTGAACTTATGGTCGAGGTCGAAGTCGTAGTAGAACCCGGTGTCCGTCGGCGGCCCGATGTCGAGCTTGGCCTCGGGGAAGAGGCGGAGGACGGCGGTCGCCAGCACGTGCGAGCACGAGTGGCGAAGTTCTTCGAGCGGTGTCATGGGCATGGCGGCGATGGGCCGGTCCGGCGCACGATTGCCGGTCCGGAAAGAGCGAGAGCGCCCGCAAATCGGCGCGCTGTCAACGCGCCGGCGCGGAGCGGGGCACGGCGGCTATTTGCGCAGCGGCTCGAGCGACCAGCCGTCCTTGCGGTCGAGCATGGTCCAGCCGGCGGCGGCGATCTCTCCGCGCAGCGCGTCGGCGGCCTTGAAATCCTTCGCCTGCTTGGCGGCCCAGCGGCGCTCGGCGAGGGCGGTGACCTCGGCGGGAACCGCCGCGACCGGAGCCTGGGCGGCAAGGTCCAGCCCGAGGGCGAACATCGCGCGATCGAAGAGGGCGGCGTTGAGGTCGGCCGGGGCCGCGGTCTTGAGCGCGGCGAAAAGCGCGCCGAGCGCGCCGGGGAAGTTCAGGTCGTCCTGCAGCGCGGCGAGCACCGGCGCGAAGATATCGACGGATCCACCCGCGCCCGGGATCGCCGCGCGCGCGGCGCGCAGGGTGCGCAGGGCGCTCGCCGCGGCGTGCAGGGAATCGAGCGTGAAGTTCAGCTGCTTGCGGGGATGGCCCATGAGCAGCGCGTAGCGCACCGC
>JBEGJD010000488.1:0-2915 GCA_041184765.1 Verrucomicrobiota bacterium
GCGGTGCTCACGGCGGTCGACCGGCATGAAAAGCACGGCGACGCGGCCTTTGCGGGTTACACGGAGCAATTCGGTCCGCTGGATCCCGGCATCAAGGAACGGGTGATGGCGTTTCTTTCGATCCGCTCGCTGGCCGCGCTGGAACAGACGCTCGCGGGAATCAGCGATGAACGACTGGCGGCGCGTTTGGCCGACTGGCGGCGGTTGTTGCGCGCCCTGGAGGCGATGGGCCTGGCCCGTTATGTCGAGGTCGACCTCGGGGTGGTGCGCGGGCTCGCCTATTACACGGGGTTCGTCTTCGAGGCTTTCGACCGCAAGGGCGACCTCCGTGCCCTCGCGGGTGGAGGTCGTTACGACGACCTCGTGCAGAAACTCGGCGGTCCCGCGTTGCCGGCGGTGGGCTTCGCGATCGGGGACATGACGTTCGCCCTCTTGCTCGAACAGCGGGGACTCATGCCGAAAATCCTGCAGGCGCCGGACGTTTTCTGCGTCATTGACGGCGAGTTGGGCCGGTTGGCCGCTTTCCCCGACATCCACGCGTTGCGCGCGGCGGGGTTCCGCGTCGAGTATCCTTTGCGCGACTCCGCCTTCGGCAAGCAGTTCAAGTCCGCCTCTGAGTCGGGCGCGCGGCTGGCGCTGATCTACGGCGGCGACGAGGTGTCCCGCGGGGTGGTCAAGGTGCGCGACTTGGCCCAGCGCTCTGAAATCGAAGTGCCGAAATCCGATGTCGCGCTGCACGTGCGCGACTTCCTGTCGGCGCGTTAGGCGGCAACCGGCGCGGTGGCCGCGGGCGTCGGCACGCGGTTCCCGGCGGCGGGAGCGGCTGCGAATTCCGGTCGCTCCAGGGGACCGCACAGATCTGCGATCCGCACCGAGGCGCCGGTCGCGATGCTCCGGTTCGCCGCGATTCCAACCATGACCGAGCACGCCCCGGCGCGCTGGTCGGCCTTGCGCCGCAGCGGATCCGGGGTCGCTCCCGGCGAGAAGATGTCCTCCAGCATCAGCCGGTCGCCGCCGCCGTGATCACCCTCGGCACTCCACGGTTTGATGTCGCGGGCCGCGCCGCGCAGGGGGATGACGCGGATGCGCACACTATCCGGAACCAGCGCGCCCTGGGCGCACTCGGTGCCGTTGACGTAAACCGACTCGATCACGCTGTGCTCCAGCCGGCCCCGCGTGCCGTTGAACGCAACGGTGTATCCCTCCCAGGCGTTGAAGGCGTTCAGGGAGTAGGAGAGGGAGGCGCCGTTGTCGTAGGAAACGATCGCGTTCATCGTGTCCTCGATGTCGATGTCGGGACGGAACACGCACCGGTCGCGCCGGTAGCCGTCGTGCCGCTCCTGCTCGAGGTAGAGGCTGCGCAGTCCGGGGCTCGCACGCAGGTCGAGGTGGAACGCGCAGGCGCCCGCCTCCGGGCAGTCCAGGCAGCGCTCGTGCGGACCGGATAAACCGAGCCGCCGCGCCATCGCCGGGGTGTAGAAGTCCCGCTTGCCCGTCGCCGAGACCGCGACCGGCATTGCGCCCAGCCACCAGTTCACGAGGTCGAAATGGTGGGTGGCCTTGTGCACGAGCAGTCCGCCCGAGTTTTCCTTCCGCGCGTGCCAGCGCCGGAAATAGTCCGCGCCGTGATGCGTGTTGAGCAGCCAGTGGAAATCGACCGAGAGCACGTCGCCGATCTCACCCGACATCAGCAGCTCCTTCACGTGCGAGCGCGGCGGGGAGTAACGGTAATTGAAAGTGACCTGGCAGCGGCGGCCGGTCCGTCGGCACGTGTCGAGAATGCGGCGGCAGCGCTCCGCATCCGTCGTCATCGGCTTTTCCGTGATCACGTCGCAGCCGGTTTCCATCGCGCGGACGAGATAATCGTCGTGGGACGAGTCGACCGTGGTCACAATCACCACCTCGGGCCGCTGCTCGCGGAGCATGCGATCGAAGTCGGTCGCGAGGTAGCCCGCGGGGGCCGTGCCCGCCTTGCTCCGGCAGCGCTCGCGGCTGTGTTCGACCCGGCCCGCGTTGAGGTCGCAGAGCCCCACCAAGTCCGCGGCGTCGGCGTGACGGGCCAGAATGGCGTCACGGTAAAGTTCGTGGCGCGAGCCCAGGCCGACGATCGCGTAGCGGCGGCGGCCGGAGGCGGGTGTATTAGGGGAGGCGGAAACTGACATGTCGTCGCAGCAACGAATATGGGAACACTTCGCGGAAGGTCGCAGGATCGGTCGGGGCGTGGGAAAGGGGGAGAGTTTCGCTTTCAACGACCGTAGCCTGCAATCCCCGTAGATGACGGACCGTCAGAACGATACGGAGGGGCGTGGTGTGCTTTTTGGATTGGTCCCGCTCGTCCTCATCCAAAGGTAACGTTCGCTTGATCCCCACCCCGCCAGACCGCGAGTTCCGTGCCGTTGAGCGTCGCCTGCCGCGCCGTCGCGCGCTCGAAATCCTCGGTCTGTCCTCCCTCCCGTTTTCCTTTGCGCCCGGGTTCGTCGCCCGCGCCGCGGCTTCTCCCACCTCCGCTCCCATGTCCTCCCCCGTTCCGCCGGTTCCCGATCTCGTCAACCTGCACGCGTTGTTGGAGACGATGGCCCGCGAGCACGCCCCGCGGATGTCGTTTCTCGACGCGCGCTGGAGTTCGCTCGAGGACTGGAAATCCGCCGCACGCGAGGTGCTGCTCGATCGTCTGGGCTACCAGCCGGCGGCCCGTCCGCTCGGCGCGGAGCTGGTGCGGCGCGAGGAGCGCGACGGCTTTTCGGTCGAGGTCGTGCGCATCCAAGCCACCGAGGCGTATTCCATTCCCGCGCGCGTGCTGGTGCCGGCCGGGAAAGCGGGGAGGCGTCCGGCCGTGCTCGCGCTGCATTGCCACAGCGGGCGCTACACCTGGGGACACGAGAAGGTGCTGTCCGCTTCCGGGGAGCCCGCGTTCC
>JBEGJD010000489.1:0-3879 GCA_041184765.1 Verrucomicrobiota bacterium
CATGCCGGCGGAGAGTTTTCCCAATATCCCCGCCAGCGCGGGCGTCACCGTCACGCCTTCGGCTGTGAGCGCGATCGCCGGCTGCAGCGCGTCGCTGAAACGCAGCGTGCCAAATTCCCTCAAGGCGAGGTGCAGCCCCGCCATCACGCCGGGGACACCGGCAGCCAACCACCCGTGGTGATTGCGCCGGCCCGGAACTTGTCCGTTCGCATCCGGCCGGAACATGTCGGCCGTGGCCGCCGCGGGCGCCGCGGTGTTGGCGTCGATCGCCACGATCCGCCGCCCGCCGTCCATCGCGACGATCCCGTGCGCCGCGTAGCCGCCGATGCCGGTCTGGTGCGGTTGCGTCACGGCTCCGACCAGCGCCGCCACCACCATCGCGTCGACCGCGTTGCCACCGTCCGCGAGCACCTTCGCGCCCGCCAACTCGGAGAACGGATCACCCACCACGTGACCGAGCGGCTGCGCCGGCCGCAGCGCGGCGCGGACGGAAGGACGCGCGACAAGGGCGGCGGCGCCGGCCTGCGCGAGAAACCGCCGACGGGAAGAAGGGAATGAAGGCATCACGGAGGCGCGGGGTTGGCGTGAGGTTCGCCCACGTCCGCGAACGATTTCAACCCGCATCGCGGGCTCGATTCCGTGGACGAGGGAGTGCCATCGGAGCCGCGAGCCGAATAAATTTCCGCAAGTCGGCTCGACCGACGGAATCCCCACTAAGATGAAGTTTAAATTGAACTGGCTGGAGTGAAAATCCGAAGGCTACGTTGCAGCCATGTCACCCCACCCCTCCCCAGTGCGGCTGGCTGCCGCACTGCTGATTGCGTTGTCATGGAAAATGGCTGGCGCCGCTTCCACCGGAAGCCTCGAAGGACGCGTCCTCAACCCGGAAACCGGAGAATACCTTGAGCTCACCCGAATCTCGGTCGACGGCTCGACGGCGGAGGCGTTGACCGATGCGACTGGGCAATTCCGGATCGGCGGCCTTCCCGCGGGTCCCATCAAGGTGCGTGCGTTTCGCACCGGATTCTCTCCGGCGAGCGCCGAAACGACCATCCGCGCGGAGGGCGCGACGGAGTTGAACTTTGAACTCGTCAGCCTTTTGACGGCGTCAAAGCGAGGACCGGCAGTCCGGATGGAACGTTTCACTGTGGGCGCCGCCCGTGAGACGGATGGCGCGGCGATCGCGATCAACACGCAGCGCTTCGCCCCCAACCTCATGAACGTGGTGGCGGCGGACGAGTTTGGCGCGGTCGCGATCGGAAACGTCGGTGAAGTTCTTAAATCCGTCCCCGGAATCACCATCGGGCTCGGTGGCTTGGGAGCCGCCTACACCATCGGCATCAACGGCGTGCCCCCGGAAAATGTGCCGGTAACCATCGGGGGATTCACGCTGGCCAACGCAGCAAGCGGGACCGGCCGCGCCGCCGGAGTGAACCAGATCTCGATTAACAACACGGCGCGCGTCGAGGTGGTGTACACCCCAACCCCCGAAACCACCGGATCAGCACTGGCCGGTTCGGTGAACCTGGTTCCGCGCAGCGCGTTCGAACGAACCCGTCCTATGGTAAGCGCGTCCGCCGGGCTGATGTTTCGGGACGACGAGCGCACGCTCGCGGAAACTCCGGGGCCACAGAGTAAATTCACGCGCAAGACGAACCCCCAGATCGACGTTGCCGCGGTCGTCCCCCTGGGACGAAACCTCGGATTCACATTTTCCGCCAGCACGCTGCGGGTGTTCGCCCCGCAGGATTTTTGCCAGCTGACCTGGCGCGGGGCTGGTGCAGCCACCAACGGCGGCGCGTTGCCCGATACCACGCCCGACCGCCCTTATCTCACCGATTATGCGGTCCGACACACGGTCGCCCTCCAGGAACGGGACACCTGGGGAGCCACCCTCGACGTTCGGCTCTCCCCGCGGGACCGGATCTCACTTTCCTACCAAGGGGGTTACACGATCTCCGAACAGGACAACCGTACCCTGACCTTTTTTGTGAACCGGGTGGCTCCCGGCGATTTCTCCACCACGGCGGTAAGGGGATCTGCGGGCGCAGGTGAAGTACGGCTGAACAACCAATCCGACACACTCCGGGACACACTGAACATGCCATCGGTGTCCTACTGGCATGAGGGACCTGACTGGAGAGCGGAGGCGGGCCTCGGATTCTCACGTTCCCATCGTCGTCGATATGACCTCGCGGAAGGCTACTTCAACACGGTGCAGGCGCGGCGGACCGGCGTGACGGTCGCGTTCTCAGACATCAATTACCTACGTCCCGCCGGAATCGGCGTGACCGACGCCGCCGGGCGACCGGTCGATCCTTATTCCTTGGCGACCTACAATCTGGATACGGCCGGCAGCAATCTGCTCGACGCCCTCGATCTGCAAAGGAACGCCTTCGCCAGCATCCGTCGTGACCTGCGGACGCGTATCCCGGTCTCGATCAAGGCGGGCTTGGATGCACGGCAGGCGATGAAAGATGTCCGCGCCGACATCCCGACCTGGACGTTCGTCGGCTCCGATGGCGTCGCGGGCAGCGCGGATGACAATGCCATGGCGGCGCTTGATCCGGTTTTTTCCCAGCGAGCGATCGGCTTCGGCTTCCCGAGGACGGAGCGGGTCGGCAACGACCGGCTGTACGAGATTTTTCGGGTGCGGCCGAACGCGTTCAGCACCAATCCCGCCTCAAACTACACGGCTTCACTGGCGCCATCGAAGTTCGCGGACGAGTTGATCACGGCCGCTTTTCTACGCGGCGACGCCTCGCTGCTGGGCGGAAAGCTGCGACTGGTGGGAGGCATCCGCGCCGAGGAGACCCGCGTGCAGGGTCAAGGTCTGTTGATCGATCCCACGCGAAACTACCAGCGCGACGCGGGCGGCCGCGTGGTGCTCGGCGCCAACGGTAGACCGGTCACTCTGCCCGGCGCCCCGCTGGAAGTTGTCCAACGGACCAACGTCGACCGCGGGCTGAAGGCTAAAAAGGAATACCTCCGCTGGTTTCCGAGTCTGAACGCCTCCCTCGCTCTGCGTGAAAACCTGACGGCCAGGGCCGGCTACTATCACTCGGTGGGGCGGCCGAACCTGAACCAATACGCCGGAAGCCTCACCCTGCCGGACACCGAATCACCGCCCGGACCGACAAACCGCCTCGCGGTGAACAATGCCGGAATCAAGGCGTGGAGCGCCCGCACCATCAAAGCCTCGATTGAATACTACTTTGAGCCCGTGGGACTCATCTCGGTCGGAGCATTCCGCCGCGAAATCGAAAATTTTTTCGGCAACGCCGTATTCACGCCGACACCCGAGTTTCTCTCACTCTACGGGCTGGATCCCGGGGTTTACGGCAAGTTCGACGTCGCGACCCAGTACAACCTCACCTCGGCCGTGCGGATGACCGGCCTCGAATTCAATTACAAGCAGGCCCTGACCTTTCTTCCGGGCTGGGCACGCGGAACGCAGGTCTTCGTCAACGCCAGCTCACTCCGGACTCAAGGCGAGGCGGCCGCCAATTTCGCCGGGTTCATACCGTTCACAGCGAACTGGGGGGCCAGCCTCAATCGGCACGGCTATGTGTTTCGCGCCCGCTGGAATTACCAAGGCCGGCAACGCCGCGCGCAGGTTGCCGCCGGCCGCGGCATCGAGGCGGGAACCTTCAACTGGGGCTCCAAGCGGCTGATCGTCGACCTCAGCGCCGAATACGTCGTTTTGCACGGCCTCACTGCCTTCGCGAGTGTGAACAATTTCGGAAACGCCCCGGTTGATCTTCAGATCTTCGGCCCGAGCACGCCAGACGTGGCGCGGTTCAGGCAGAGGACGAGCTACGGGCCGCTGTGGACCGCGGGATTGAAGCGGGTTTTCTAAAGTTACCATGCGACATTTTC
>JBEGJD010000490.1:0-3985 GCA_041184765.1 Verrucomicrobiota bacterium
CGGGCTGGTAACTTTCGCGGCGGGCTTCCCGTCGTGCCTTGGCGCATACCCGTGCCAAACCCTCGTCCTCTCCTTGGTTTCCTTTTCCTAGCCACCACGCTGGCTGCCCAGAACGCGCCCCCGCGCGTGTTCCAAGTGGCCGGTTTATCCAGCCTTCATCCGGCTGACTTGGACTGACGTGTTCATAGCTTTTGCGCAAAAGCTTCGAGCTGGGTGATGCAGGTGCCCCAGCCCTCGAGGAAGCCCATTGCCTCGTGTTTCCGACAGTCATCGGGATCCTTGTGCAGGCAGGCGGCGGTGTAGCGCGTTCCGTTCCCCTCATCCGCAAGGGACAAGACCGCGGTCAACGGCAACCACGGCGTCGTCGGTCGCCAACCGCCCGCGAGCGTCGATGTCCAAACGATACGCTCGAACTGCACGATTTCCAGGAAGCAACCGGGGTTATCGCTGGTGCCGCCATCCGGTCCGCGCATATACGTGTGAAAATCGCCTCCGGGTCGAAAATCGAAGGCGCGCACCTCGGTCGTCCAAGGTTTGGGGCACCACCATTGCGCGAGATGACCGGGGTTCGCCCACGCCTGCCAAATACGAGTCCGCGGGACGGCCAGGTAACGGGAGATTTCGAGACGGGTGTTGTCTTGGCTCATGTTTTTCGTCGGAGCCAGAAAAGGCGGGATTCACCGGATCCTGCACCCGAAAAACTACCGGCCCACCAAGGGGTAGACCCGAAGGGTCAAGACGAAACCTGCAACGTAGGGCGCCGTTCCTCTGATCTCGGTTGCCGGTTTCGTCCTGACCCCTTTGAGCGCATCCCGGACCTATCCGCGGAGAGGAGGAGTGAACCCACCTAAAACCGCACCGTAGCGCTGAGGCTGGTGAGCATCGGGTCGGTGTAACGGTAGATGTAGTTCGGCTTGCCGGTCGTGGCATTGAGACTGTTCGCCCCGGTCTTATAATACGCGCTGGACCCCTGCACGAGGTCGTACACGCGATTGGCGCCGAGACGGAATGAAACGAATCGCCCGAAGATCTTCCGGTCGTGCAGCGCGTAGAGCCCGACGGGGCAAGCAGCTCCACCCCGGTAAATCGTGCCGTTCAGAATCGCGAAATTGAACGCCGGCGTCCAAACCGCGGTCAGGCCAAGACGCAACGAAAGCGGCCGGCTGAACTGATAGTCCAGCGCGGCGCTCGCCGTGTACGGGGCGCTGCGGCGACCGGTGACCACGGTGATGTTGGTGTTGGCGGCGACGATGTCCTTGGCGTTAGAGATGTACGTCGCGTTTTCCGCGAGCGTGCGGTCGCCTCCCGGCGCGTTGGCCGCGTTGGTGCGCGCAATAGCCGCGTCGAGCAGCGTTTGGAATTCGGTGAAATCCCGCGCCGCCGCGACCTGGGTCCGCGAGAAGGTCAGGCGGGTCTGCAGCCCCGCGCTCCGCTGGCCGACCAGCGTCAACTCGAAGCCCCGCGACTGTTCCTGCGAGTTCACCGTGCGGCGCTCGTTGACCAGGCCGGTCGCGACGCGGAAGTAGCGCGGGTCGGCGGGCAGGATGTCGTTCGGATTGAACAAGTCCTCGAGCTGGGCCTGATTGAGGGTGTCGGGCGTCCAGGCGTAGCCGGCATTCTGGCGTTCGATGCGGTAAACCGAGGCGGTGTAGGAAAGCTTCCCCCCGAAGAGATCGCCCTTGAGTCCGGCTTCCCGCGTCGTGCCGGTGATCGCACCGAGCTCCCGGCCGGTGAACATGACCCCGCCCTGCCAGTTGAAGGACTGCGAGTAGACGGTGTAGACATTGGCGTTGGCCCGCTCGCCCCGGATCAGCGCGTAAGTCAGGCCGCCGATCATGCTGTTGGCACCGAGGGAGAAACGGGGATCGTAGCCAAAGTACGCGGGATCCGTTTCGGGGGTACCGTAAAAGGTCACGCGGCCGCGCGAGTCCGTCGCGTAGGCGGCGGCGATCGGGATTTTCCGTGAGATCCGGTTTCGGCTCACGCCCAGGAGGGAAGTGAGCCGGCGGTTGAAATACTCGCCCGAGAGCGAGGCGGTGTAGTTGCGCGTGTAGCGGACGTCGATGAACGGTCCTGTGTTGAGGTAGCTTTCGACGAGCTCGGGTTGGAACGTGTCGGAGCGCGGGAGGTTCGGGAAGAGGAACCGGCTCCATCCGCCTGCCTCCAGCGCAGCGGGATCGTCGAGGTAGGCACGCAGTTGCACGGCGTTGTTGGCGGCCAAGCCCGGCGCCGCCACGTTGGCCCAGCCGAACCGGCGGCCGAAGCCGTAGTCCCTGCTGCTCGTCATCGTGGCCACGAGATTCTGCCTCATCCAGCGGCCGAACTCGAACGGGTACGCCGCAGAAAGCCGACCAGCCTTGAAGACGTTGCCGAACACCTTCCACTGCGTGAGGTTGCCCACCAGGTCGAGGTAGGGCCGGCCGCGGCCATCGACACTCATGACCGGCGGAGAGGCGCTGCCCCCGAAGGAGTTGTCGTTGCGATCCTGATGCTGGAACTGCTGGTTGTACGAAGCCTGCAGCGAAAGCCTGCCGATCTTCTGCTCGATCATCGCGGTCACCACGTTGAAGGGACGGTCGAAGTAGTCGCCGATGCCGAGGATGTTGAAGGAGCGGCTGAAGCCCTTGAACAGCTTCGTGCTGCCGTCCGGCAAGCGCACCGCGGCCGTCTGCCCCTCCAGCAGCGAGACGGCGGAGCCGCTGCCGCCCGTGGTGTCTATCGTGGGCACCGCCGCGCTTGGCCGTTGGATGACCTCGCCGTCCGAAGTCACGTACCACCGATTGTTGGTGCTGAAGCCCCTGCCCGCCGCAGCGACGGGCAGGATCGCCGCCGTGTTGTCAGCGCGCCGGCGGATGTACTGCCCGCGCTCGGCCTCCACCGAGATCAGGGTGTGGGCGAACGGCCGGTAGGCGAACGCGATGTCGCCGGCGCGGAAGGTTTGGAAGCTCCCGCGCACATAGGAGTTGTCGGTGCGGTTGACGACGTTGAGCCGGACCGCGAGGTTGGAGGTGATCTTGCGGTTGAAGTCCAGTTGCGCGCGGTAGGAGTCGCGGCTGTCGCGGAAAAGCAGCAATTCGCCGGAGTTGGCGAAACGCGCCCGTTTGGTTGTCGTGGTCACCTGTCCGCCCGGCGTCGAATCGCCAAACATCATCGAGTTCGAACCCTTGCCGAAATCGAAGCGCTCGACGTTGTAGGTGTCGGAGGGCACCGACCACTTGAAGAAATTGCGCGAGGTTTCGGCACTTCCGGTCAGACCGCGAAAGGTCATCCGTCCGTCGTCGTTGCGGGCCTCCAGCCTCGGAACCACTGTTACGCCGGAAACGAAGGCGGCGGCGTCATCCATGTTGAAAACTCCGACGTCGTTGAGGAAATCCTTGGTCAGGACGTCGACTGTGACGGGCACCTTGACCAGGTCCTGGTTGATGCGATTGCCCAGCAAGGTGGAGGACGCGTTCCAACCCTCCTCCAAGGAGTCTTTCACGGTGAACGGCGACAGTTCGAGTATGTCATCACCCAGGGAGGAGAAGGTGCGCGTTGCGCCGGAACTTTGGGCCGCGGCCGAAGGGAGCCCGTTCGTAGCTTGGGCGAAGGCCGGCGCACTCGAAAGCAGGCAGGCGAAGAAAATCAGGATGGGGGCGGGGCGGGGACCTAATGGGCAGACTTTCGACATAGGGTGACAGGAGCATAGCAGGCGCGAATGGAGGCCCAAAATGGGCAAATGCATCTTCCCATGGATAAATGCATCTTCGCGGTTTCGCGTCCTTGGCCGAAAACGCACCCCGCCCGCCGGGGGCTGGCACACCGAGACGTAACTCGACCGCGCAGCGGACGACCAAAGTCTGATGCTCGGACAGGGACGCCCGAAGGGGTCAGGACGAAACCCGAAACGTAGCCCGCCGTGCGTCGCGTCTCGGTTGCGAGTTTCGTCACGACCCTTTCCGACAGGCTGCGCTACTCGATCCCCACCACGCGCCACTCGTTTCCG
>JBEGJD010000491.1:0-5966 GCA_041184765.1 Verrucomicrobiota bacterium
ACCCGTGGTTCAGCGGGTTTCATTACTCGCACCCGACGCTCGCCGAGCGTGAGGCCGCGCTGCAGCGCGCGTAGGCGGCGCCTATGCGGGTTGGGGTGAAGCAGGTTTTCGCGGTCCTGACGCTTGCGCTGGGGACATTAAGTGGCGGGGCTGCGGTCGAGTCCGCCGGGCTGCGCATCGCCACCTACAATCTCGAGAACTACGTTTCGGCCGACCGCATGACGCAGGCCGGCTTCCGCAAGGAGTACCCGAAGCCGGAGCGGGAAAAGGCCGCGCTGCGCAAAGTCATGCGCGACATCTCGGCGGATGTGCTGGTGATGCAGGAGATGGGTCCGGGGCCCTATCTCGAGGAATTGCGCCGTGATCTGCGGGCGGAGGGCTTGGTTTATCCTTACTTCGCGCTCGCGTCCGCGGCCGACTCGGAACGCCACATCGCCATCCTTTCGCGGCGCCCGCTTCTCGGAGTCCGAACTCACGATGACCTGACTTTTCCGTACCTGGGTGGCCGCGAGGCCGTGAAACGGGGTCTGCTGGAAGCCGGAGTGGAGACCCGTGATGGACTGGTGACGATCTTCGCCCTTCATCTGAAGAGCCGCTTAACGGAGAACGAGAGCGATCCGGGTTCGTCCGTGCGGCGGGCGGCTGAGGCGACGGCGGTCCGCGACCGTGTGCTGGCGCGTTGCCCGGAGCCCGCCTCGGCCCGTTTCATCATCCTGGGCGACTGCAACGACGGGCGAAATAGCCGGGCGGCGGCTGCGTTACAGCGGCGAGGGAAGGTGGAGATTGCGAATTTGCTGCCCGCGGCGGATTCGCGTGGGGAAGCGTGGACGCACGCCTACAGGCGCGACGAGTCCTATAGTCGCGTGGACCTGATCTTCGTTTCAACCGGCCTGTTATCGTGGGTCGTTGGACGCGAAGCGCACATCCATGACCTCCCCGAAGTGCGAGTGGCCAGCGACCATCGCCCGGTTTACGTCGACCTGCGGGCGCCTTGAGGCCGCCTCGCAGGAAGCAACCCGCGATCAGCGCGGGGAAATGGTAACGGGCACGGTGACTTCTCCCGCGCCGAAACCCTTCAGGTAAAGCGTCCCGTTACCCGGCTTTCCGCCCTCGACGGTCACGGAAACGCCAGTCTGTCCCTGCGGCACGATGACCTCGGGCATGATGATGCTTTCAGGAACGTCGGTGGCGACATCCAGCAGCGTGCCGCCCGGAGGGGCCGGGTTGGGCAGGGTGAAGGTGAGGGTGGTGCGGTCGCCTGTGCGCAGGGTGAGCGCGGTCGGCGCTACGCTGATAGAACTGGAGTCGATGCGGAATGTCCCGACCGGGGAGGTGCCGGCGGCGCTGCTGAGCGAAACCTGATAGTTGGCGTTGGCGGCAAGCGCGGGAACGTAAAAGCTCAGGGAGTTGGCGGATTCGAAATTGGTGCGGGCCGGGGTGCCGTTGAAAACGATGCGGTCCTGCGGAGTGAAGCCTCGGCCCAGCACGCTGATGCGCGCGCCCACCGGCCCGCGGTTCACCTCGAGGGATAGCACGTAGCGACGCACGATCTGCACGGTCTCCACCTGCGTGTAGGCCTCGCCGGGAGTCTGCACGTTGTTCCCCTCGATCATGTAGTTCACGAGGAAGTAGTAGGCTACGCGGTCGCGACCGGCCGGCACCTGGTATTCAAACTCGTAGAGCCCCTCGCCGATGCCGCCCGCGCGCATGGGAAAACTGCGTCCGTCGACGACGATCGTCGGGGCGACCCCGGTGATGGTGTTGGAGCGCTTGGCTACGCGCAGCGTGAACGTGTAGATCTGGGAAGGGTTCTCGGCGACCGAGCGCGGGGTGAGGTCGGTGAGCGTGACGCTGTCGCAGCCCGCGACCAAAAGGAGGGTGAGCGCGGCGACCGCCTGCAGGATGATTTTCCTCGCGGCTGAAATTCGGGTGGTGTGCATTGATCGAAAGATGAGCGGGCGAACGGACGGAACGGTTGAGTAATGAGCGGGCCTGAAGCAGGGCAAGCCAAAGGTGGGGCGTCGACGGTTGCGGGAACTCCCTCGCCGCTCGGTCTCTACGTTCACGTGCCGTTCTGCGCCTCAACCTGCGATTTCTGCGCGTTTTATCAAGAGGCCCCGACGGCGGGTGACGTGGAGCGCTACCTGGACGGGGTGAGGGCAGAACTTGCGCTGGTATCTCCCGAGCGCCCGGTGGACACGGTTTTTTGGGGTGGGGGCACACCCGGGTTGTTGGCGGCCAAGGATTTGCTCGAGCTTGGTCGGATCGTGCGGTCGGCCTGCGGGGTCGATCCGGCGGAGTGGACGATTGAACTTGCGCCGGGGTCGGTCACCGAGGCGCGTTTGGAGGCGCTAAGGGAGGCGGGCGTGACGCGCGTCTCGTTGGGGGTGCAGAGTTTTCAGCCTGCGCTGCTCGAGGCGCTCGGGCGAAGGCATTCGCGGGAGCAGATCCTTCGCGCCCACGAACGGGTGCGTGCCGCCGGTTTCGCGAGCGTGAATCTTGACCTGATGTTCGCGTTGCCGGGACAGGCCGATGAGGCGTGGGAGGCGGATCTCGACGAGGCGCTCGCGCTGGGGCCGGATCATCTTTCGACCTATTGCCTCACCTTCGAGGAGGATACCCGCCTCTGGGTGAAGCTATCCCGTGGCATGGTGCGCCGCGATGCCGAGGCGGAAGCGCGACTTTACGAGGCCACGTGGCGTCGGCTCGAGGCGGCTGGTTACGCGCAGTATGAAGTCTCTAACTTCGCCCGGCCCGGGCATGCCTGCCGGCATAATGTGAACACGTGGCGGATGGGGGAATGGATCGGCGTTGGGCCCTCGGCCGCCTCGCAACACCGCGGCTGGCGCGGCGCGAATGTCGCGGACCTCGCGCGTTGGCTGGACGGCCTCGGCCGCCGGGAGCGGATGACCGAGGATCGTTGTGCCGTCACCCCGGCTTTGCTCGCCGAGGACGCGCTGGTCTTCGGACTGCGGATGAACGACGGTGTTGATCTTCAAGGGTGGAAGGCCCGGGTGCCCGACCTTCCGTGGGAAACGGTGGAGGAAACCCTGCACGGTCTGGAGGCTGCCGGCCGGTTGAAGACGGCGGGCGGCGTGGTAAGACTGACCTCCGCGGGCCGGCTGATCGCGGACGCGATCGGAGCGGAGATCATGGCCGCGTTCGCGACGGAGGCCGCGTTGGCATGAGGCAGTTGATCGCTACCTTCTCGTTCGTGGCAGTCGTTCTGCTCGGTGGGTGCGCATCAGCGGGCGACCCGGGCGAGCGCGCCGGAATCATGGTGCGCTTTCATCTGGAAAGCGCCGACGGCGAAGGGGTGCCGGCGGTCCTGCCGCGCAGCGGAGTTGCGCTCCGCCTCAATCCCAAGCCGGTGATCACCGAGGCCGATATCGCCGGGGCGGACGTCGCCGAGGTCGAACTGGGTCGCTGCCTGCTCCTTACCCTCACGCCGGCGGCCGGTCGGGATCTCTACCGGCTGTCCGTTGCTCACCAGGGCCGGAGGATGGCCCTGCAGCTCGACGGGGCCTTTGTCGGGGCGCGTCGCATCGACGGGCCGATCGGCGACGCGCGTGTTTTCATATTTCTCGAACTTCCGGACGAGGCTTTGCCGGGGATGGTCGCTGAGTTGCGGAAGACCGCCGCCGCCATCCGCAAGAAGACGGGAGACAGACGATGAACGTCGCGGTTCGTTGGATGAAGCGCCTCGCCGCGGGATTGCTGCTGCTGGCGGTGGCGTCGGGAGCGGAGGAAAAATTAAGGCTGGTTTGGCCAACGCCTCACACCGGTTGGGCCGAGGGGCAGCCGCCTTCCCAGTGGCTGCAGCACGCGGGCTCGGGTGATCCGGCGACCGGTGGTTTCGGCGGCGTGCGCAGCGGAGGGACGCGTTTCCACGAGGGCATTGATATCCGGCCGGTGGGCCGGGGGCGAAACGGGGAGGCGACCGACTCCGTGTTCGCCGCGATGGCGGGAGTGGTGCGGCACGCGGTGACGTCCCCGGGCCAAAGCAGCTACGGCCGCCATATCGTGGTCGAGCACACCGGTTTGGCCCCGTCGCTCTACACGCTTTACGCGCATCTCGCCCGCGTGGAGCCCGGTATCCGGCCAGGTGTGACCGTGAACGCAGGGCAGACGCTCGGACTGATGGGGCATAGTTCGGGGGGCTACATGATTCCCGTCGCGCGTGCCCACCTGCATTTCGAGATCGGCTTGGCGATCACCAGCGACTTCCAGACTTGGTACGAACGGCGGCGCTTCGGTTCGCGCAACGAGCACGGCATGTGGAACGGGATGAACCTGGTCGGGATTGACCCAGTTTCCTTTTTCGATTCTTGGCGAGCCGGCCGTCTGAACTCGGTGCGCGACTACTTGTTGGCGCAGCCCACGGCGGTGCGGTTGCGGATCGCGACCTTCCGCACTCCCGATTTCGTGACCCGCTACCCGGCGCTGCTCACCAAGCCTCTGCCGCTCGGCCCGGTGGCGGGGTGGGAAATCCGATTCACGTGGACGGGGCTGCCAATCGCCTGGACTCCACTCTCATCCATGGAAGTCGCCGGTCTGCCTTCCGGGCAGCCGCAATTTCTGGAGGTCGACGCCGCCGTCGAACGCCGGGAGCGCAGCAAGAGCCTGGCGGTGGCCCGCCGTGGAGGCTGGGCCGCGGGCAAGGACCTCGAGATCGTGCTCCAGCAGTTGTTTGGAGTCCGGTAGGCGTCGAGGGTCCCGCGACGCAGGTCGCCGATTTTCCGGTTCAGCCAAGCCGTGACAGTAGGAACGACAGCGGCGAGCTTGAGTGTGATGGAAACCGTGAAATACAGCCGAGGCTCTTAACCAATCGAGTGGCCAACGGAACTCGCGGAAGCTGCAGAAGGCGGCGAAGTTCCTGAGGCCTTGCGGGCATCGTGCTCTCCGTACGAAGCCAGCTTCGGCTCCCGCGGAACTTCCCCGGCTTCGGCCTTGTTGGATGCGCTCCGAGCGTGTTACGCCGTGCGGTGATGAAACCCACCCCGTCGTCACTAGCCCTGCTCTTCTCCCTTCTCGCCGGCTTGGCCGCCCCGGTGCTCCACGCGGAGCCGTGGCATGTGTTTTTCGGCACCGGTGGTCCGGGAGCGAAGGGCATTTACCGCTCCTCTTTCGACACGACGACCGGGAAGCTCGGTGCGTCCGAACTCGCCGCCGAGGTAGGTTCGCCCGGCTTCCTCGCGGTCCATCCCGACGGCGACAAGCTTTACGCCACCGCTAACTCCGCCGGCACTCAGGGCGCCGCGGCTTACCGCATCGGCAAGGGCGGCGTGCTCACCCTGATCAACGCGTCCGCCACCGGCGACGGCGGTGCGGCCCACATCGCGGTGCATCCCTCGAAAAAATTCGCCGTCACCGCGCAATACGGCGGCGGCTCCGTGGCGGTTTTCCCGATCGCCGCGGACGGCACCCTCGGCGCGGCGAAACTCATCCGCCATCAGGGCGGTTCCAAGGTGGTTCCGCAGCGGCAGGACTCTCCGCACCCGCATTACACCGGCTGGTCGCCCGACGGTCGCTTCGCGTTGGTGCCGGATCTCGGCCTCGATGGCATCGTGATCTACCGCGTGAACGCGGACACCGCTTCCCTCGAGCGCCACGGCTTCGCGGCATCGGTGCCAGGCGGTGGGCCGCGCCACCTGAAATTTTCACCCGACGGCAAATTCATCTATCTGTTGAACGAACTTTCCGTATCGCTCTCGACGTTCGCGTGGGACGCGGCCACCGGCACGGCAAAGCTGCTCGGCACGGTGCCCTCGATCAGCGAGGGCGCGAAGGCGCGCGAGACGCACAACTCCGGCGCCGAGGTGCTCATTCACCCCTCCGGACGATTCGTTTATTTCTCCAACCGCGGGCATGACACGGTGACGGCGTTCCGAGTCGATCCCGCGACCGGCGCCGCCGAGGTGGCGCAAGTGCAGCCGGTGCGCGGCGCTTTCCCGCGCAACATCAAC
>JBEGJD010000492.1:0-3608 GCA_041184765.1 Verrucomicrobiota bacterium
CCATGGGACCGCGGTCCCCGGGATCTCTATGACCCGGCGCGGATCACCGTGCCGTCTTACTTGCACGACAATGCCGTCACACGGCGCAATCTCGCTGCCTACTTTGCCGAGATCTCCGCGCTCGACCGCCAGGTGGGCGACTGCCTTGCCGCGCTCGACGCCACCGGGCAGCGGGAAAACACGGTCGTCGTTTTCCTCAGCGAGCAGGGCAGCTCGTTTCCCTATGGTGGTAAATGGTCCCTGTACGACACCGGCATCCGCGGCGCGACGTTCGTCCGCTGGCCGGGACGCGTGCGCGCGGGTAGCGCCAGCGACGCGCTAATTCAGTATGTCGACGTCGCGCCCACGCTGCTCGAGATCGCCGGCCTCGATCCGCTCAAGATAGACACCGGCTGCCCGGACGCCGACGGGAAGCGCGGCTTCGACGGAAAAAGTTTCCTGCCGGTGCTTCTCGGGAACGCGGATCGATTCCGCGACGTCGTTTTCGCCCAGCACACCACGGTCGGCATCAACGGCTACAAACAGCCGTACCCGATGCGCGCGGCGCGGGACGCACGGTACAAATACATCCGGAACCTCGCTCCCGAAAATACCTACGACATCGCTGGCATCCATCGCGGTGAAATCATCGAGTCGTGGCAGGCCGACGCCCGCGACAACCCCGTGCTCGCCGCGCGGGTAGCATGGCTTTTCAAGCGTCCAGCCGAGGAGCTCTATGACCTGGAGGCGGACCCCCTGGAGACGCGCAATCTGGCGGGCGATCCAGCGTTGGGCACGGTGAAAGCCGGGCTCGTTTCCGCGCTCGACGCCTGGATGCGCCAGCAGGGCGACAAAGGCATGGAGACCGAACTCGCCGCGACCAACCGCCAGCCGCGGGCCGCGGGCCGGGCCGAGAAAGCCGAGCCAAAGGAACGTCGCGGAAAAAAGCAGTAAGGGCTGTCAGCCGCCGCTGTCCGTCGGCCCGCCCCGAGGAGAGCGAACAGGCTCACGCAGCTTCCGCCAGAGCTCCGGAATCACCCGCTTCCATCCGGCCTGCTTGGCCGAGGCCCAGACGTCGCGCCCCGCGAGCAGTACCCCACCCCAGAATAGTACCTCTGCGGCGACGAAAAGCGCGGTTGACCAGGCCGCCTTCGCTCCCGCGCTCGGCGCCAGCCACGCCGCCACGGGCATGGCCAGCCACGGTAAGGCGGAGGCGAACATCAGGATGACGCCGAGTTTAAGGAGCATGGACGAAGCTATCCCGCCGTAGTCCGAATGGGGCAAGGTTCGGGATGGGTTCAGCGGCCAAGGAGCCTCGAGCAATTTCCCAGTTCCGAAGCCCTGTAATTCGGCCGCAGCCACCCGCCGCTAGCGGGTCCCCGTCTCGGCGGCAGCCCCTAGCGCGAACGGAGACGCCGGCAGTCCGGCGCCATTGAACAAGCTCACCTCCGGCAGATTCGCCCACGCGTAACGCGCCGAGACCGGACTGGAAACTATTGGCGACGAAACCGTCACAGTGTTCTCCGCGATGCGCGCCTCGGCGCGGGTCCACTTCCCGTCCGATCCAGCGATCTCAAACCCGCCTGACGTGCCGTCCTTCGCGACAAGGCCCCCGTTGGCGTGGTGAAAATGCACGGTGATCGCCCCGTTGCGCACCTCATGTCGCGCGGGCAGCGGCCCTGAAACAGCCGGCACCTCGCGGCGATAAACCATCCCCAACGCCCAGAGCGCAAAACGGCGCCCTACCTCCTGCTTGTTTTTCGGATGAATGTCATCCGCTTCGCCGACATCGATGGTGATGGCCATTCCGGTGCGTGGAAGGGCCAGGGTATTTCGCATCGCCTCGCGCACTCCAGGCCAGTCGCGGCCCGCTCCGGAGAAATTCGGCAGCTGCGCCCAGGCGAACGGCATTTCTCCGCCCCAACGCGCCCGCCAATCCGTCACCAACAGCCGCAGCTGCGCCTCGTAAAACTCCGCCTTGCCCGGAAACGTGTTCGCCTCGCCCTGGTACCACAGCATGCCACGCAGCGCGTAGGGAATCAGCGGCGCGATCTTGCCGTTGAACAACCCGCCGACGTCGGACTTTCGACTTGCGACTTCCGCGGGGTCCTGGGGACGGCGGGGAGCCTTGCCCTTCGTTTTCCTGCCCGCCTTCACGGCCTCCTCCAACTTGGCGAGACTCGCCTCGTAAGCCTGCCGCTCCTCGGCCGAAACCGGCCGAGGCTTTTCAAGCCCGGTGAAGAACCCCTTCAATTCCGGCGCCGCGCGCTGAGCCTCCTCCGCGATCCAACTCTCGATCGGTGTGCCGCCCACCGACGAATTCAGCAGCCCCACCGGCACGCCGAGATTCCGGTGGATCTCCCGACCGAAGAAGTAGAGCGCGGCCGAAAAATTACCGACCGTCTCGGGCGCGCAGATCACCCACTTTCCCTTCCCTTGCCGCTGTGGTGTTCCGGCCCGGGGCGACTCCTCCTTGAACATCCGGATCGCGGGAAACTTCGCCGCTGCCTGCTCGGACTCACGGTCCTTCGAGTTCGACACCGTCATCGCCATGTTGGACTGACCGGAGCCCAGCCAGACCTCACCCACCAGCACATCTTGAATCACGACCTCATTTTTACCCTTCACCGTCAGAGTCCCGGGCATGGCACTCGCGGCCAGCGGCCCAATCCGGACCATCCACGCGCCATCCGGACCGGCGACGGAGTCGAAAGTCTTACCGCCGAACGCGACGGATACCTTCTCGCCGGGGTCGGCCCAGCCCCACACCGGCACTGCGACATCCTGCTGCAGGACGAGATGATCCGAGAAAATCGCCGGAAGGCGCACGTCGGCGCGAAGGCCCGCGAAGCTGGCCGCAAGACCGGACAAAAGTAGGAACAGAATTGGGAACGGGGGTAGGCGCATGTCTAGATGGAGGAAGCCATGAGAAATCCCGGCGAGCAGAGGGCCCGCAATTACTAACCGCCACCCGCGCTGTCCGGATATGCTATTGACCCGCGCTTAGGCCGGCCGAAACCATCGCCCTTTGGACGGTCCGCCGCCTTTGTCATGGCGAAGCGGTCCGCTCCAGATTCCCTTTCTCCTCCACCATGAAATACGGCCTCAACCTCCGCTCCGAAGGCGCCATCGACGTGCTGTCGCTGGGCGCTCTCGTCCATCGCCTCGACCCGGGCATCATCCCGTTCCGCAAGGCGAACCACTGCGACATCCATGTCAGCGGTGGCGAGTTCAACGTCGCCGCCAACCTCGCCGACTGCTTCCGGCTCAACACCGGCATCGTCAGCGCGATGGTCGACTACCCGATCGGCGACCTCATCGCCGAGCGCGTCCGCGCGATGGGCGTGAAACCGTACTACAAGAAGTTCAAGCACGACGGTGTGCGCGGCCCGAACATGGCCACCGTGTACAGCGACCGCGGCCAGGGCGTGCGCGCCCCGGTGGTGTTCTACAACCGCAGCAACGAGGCCGCCGGCCAGCTCAAGCCGGGCGATTTCAACTGGAAGGAGATCTTCGCGCCGGGCGTCCGTTGGTTCCACAGCGGCGGCATCTTCGCCGCCCTCTCCGAGACGACCGGTGAACTCATCGTCGAGGCCATGCGCGCCGCGAAGGCGGCCGGTGCCGTCACG
>JBEGJD010000493.1:0-3164 GCA_041184765.1 Verrucomicrobiota bacterium
GGGCAACGTCCGCGTCGACCTGTGGCCGGATCTTTCGGAGTTCCCCGCCGCGGAGCGCTTTCCGACCGACTTGGTGCACGCCGACGGTTCACGCGCCGAGGTGTTCAGCTCGTTTCTGCGCCCGACCGTCGTGCGGCACTTCGCTTGGATGCAGGAGCACGGCATCGACGGCGCGTTCCTCCAGCGGTTCATCAACTCTCTGGCGCGCGGCACGTCGCTCGCCGCCAACAATGCCGTGCTGGAGAACGTCCGGGCCGGGGCGCGCCAACACGGCCGCGTCTACGCGCTGATGTATGACCTCAGCAGCCTCGCACCCGGTAAAGCCGGGGTGCTCATCGCCGACTGGAAGCAGCTCCTCCGCGACACCCAGCTCACGCGCGACCCCGCGTACCTGCGCCACAACGGCAAGCCACTCCTCGCCCTCTGGGGCTGCGGTTTCAAGGATCACGACAAGCCCCGCCCCTCGCTCGAGGACTGGCGCCAGATCCTCACCTTCCTCAAGACGGACGCCGAGAGCGGCGGCCTCGCGATCATGCTCGGAGTGCCCACCGGCTGGCGGACCCTGAACCGCGATTCAGTCGCCGACCCCGCCCTGCTCGAGCTCATCCAGATGGCCGACGTGATCTCGCCCTGGACCCCCGGCCGCTACCGCACGCCCGAAAGTGCCGCCACCCACGCCGCCACCGTTTGGACGGCCGACCTCGCGTGGTGCCGGGAGCATCGGATCGATTTCCTGCCCGTCGCGTTCCCCGGCTTCAGCTGGCACAATATGAAGCCTGAAGCCCCGCTCGACGATATCCCGCGCCGCCAAGGCCGCTTCTTCTGGTCTCAAATCGCCGGAGCGAAGCGCGCCGGCGCCAACATGCTCTACGTGGCGATGTTCGATGAGGTCGACGAGGCCACGGCGATCTTCAAGGCCACGAATCATCCCCCGAATGGTCCCGGGGACGGGATCCGCTTCATCACCTACGAAGGACTACCCAGCGATCATTACCTTCGCCTGACCGGCCACGCGGCCAAAGTCATCCGCGGCGAAGCGCCCGCGAACGACGATCTGCCTTTCCCGCTCCCTCCCCCGCCGTGATTTCACTCCCTCGCATAGTACTGCTCGCGGCTTGCAGCGCGCTACCTCTCGCGGCCGCCGAGCCCACGCGGAAGCTCAACGTGCTGCTGATCGCCGTCGATGATCTGCGCGATACCCTCGGCTGCTACGGGAACGCGGTGGTCCGGACTCCGCACCTCGATCGACTCGCCGCCCGGTCGGTGCGCTTCGAGCGCGCCTACGTGCAATACACCGTCTGCAACCCCAGCCGCAGCTCGTTCCTCACGGGCCTCCGCCCCGACCAGACCGGGATCACCGACAACCGCACGCCACTCCGCGACCGGCTGCCCGAGGTTGTCACCCTGCCCCAACTCCTGAAGGAGGACGGCCGGCACGCGGCGGCCTTCGGGAAGATCTTCCACCTCGGAGGCGGGCGCGATGAATCCCTCCGCGCGCGGTGGATGGATCTGCCGCGTTCCTGGCACACGGCGCGGTCCTTTGAGGCGACGCCGCTGGGCCGGAAGAAACTCGCCGGCCGCGATCTCTCGGAGGGCCGGCTGGGCTGGTGCCACTGGGGGGCGATGGATGGGGATGACGACGACCAGCCCGATGGACAAATCGCCCGCGCAGTGAGCGCCGAGATCGAAAGACTCGGGCCGAGACCGTGGATCATCGGCGCCGGCTTCATGAAGCCGCACGACCCCTTCGTGGCGCCCAGGAAGTATTTTGATCTCTATTCGGAGGACTCTCTGCCCCTGCACCGTCCGGCGGGCGACACCACTCCCGCCCCGCCGCTCGCCGTCGGCTTCGGTGAGCTGGGCTCCGTTTTCGCGCGATTCACCGAACGTGAGCAGCGGGAGTTTCTCCGCGCCTACTACGCGTGCGTTTCCTTCATGGACGCGCAAGTCGGCCGCGTGCTCGCCACGCTGGACCGGTTGGGGCTCTGGGAGAGCACGATCGTGGTCTTCCTAGGCGATCACGGCTACCACCTCGGCGAACGCACCTGGTGGAATAAGAACACGCTCTTCGAGCGGAGCTGCCGGGCACCGCTCCTGATCGCGGCGCCCGGAGTGAAGCCCGGGGTCGCCCGCGGGCTCGTGGAGTTCGTGGACCTCTATCCGACCCTGGCCGAGCTGTGCGGGCTCACGCCGCCGTCCGGGCTGGCAGGCCGGAGCCTCCGACCGCTCCTGCGCGATCCGGAGGCGCCGGGGAAAGCCGCCGCCTTCACGCTGGTCACCCGCGGCGCCGCGCGCGGCGACTCCGTGCGCACACCGCGCTGGCGCTTCACGCGGTGGAGCGACGGCGCCGTCGAACTGTACGATCACGCATCCGATCCCGAGGAGAACCGCAACGTGGCCACCGCCCAGCCCGAGGTGGTCCAACGCCTCGCGGCCATGCTTCCCCGCCCCCAAGCGCGGTAAATTCGCGGAGCCGGAATAGGGTCAGGGCGAAACTGGCAACGAACCGCCCGCCCGTGGCACTCGACGGCGCCGGGCAGTCGCCCCTCCGGTTGCAGGTTTCGTCCTGACCCCTTGCGGAGGCCCCGTGACGAGCCGATCCGGTTCCGCGCCGAAATCATGGAGCCGGGCGAATCTTTCTACCACCCGGGCTTTGAATTGCCCCGCCGCCGCATATTGCGCCGACGGACTCCGGACAGAGAGAACTGTTCGGCGAGGAGTTCTCCCTGTCTAATGCCAACGATGGCGAGCCGGTATTTTGGAGCGCGAGCGGAGGGCAGGCCTTCACCATCGACGTTGGTGTGCAGCCCGACCTGTCTGCGTGCGACGCCAGGCAGACGCGCCAGGTTGCGCCAAATGAAAACTCGCCGCTTGACCGCGAGCAGCCTGAGGTCCGTCTCTTCGCAGCGTGCCTGCCACGACTGCCCTACGAAGATTCGCCGGCGCGGCGCCGGAATCGGAAGAGGTGCTGAGTTTCCGTCGGGATATCTTCGTTAACCGGCTCTTCGCGCAACTGGCCAGACAGGCGGACTTGAGGGTTGGGATTCTACAGGAGTCCGACTCAGTTTCCACCCACCACCCTCACCTTAAGCCCCTACCTGATCCAACCCTCTGAGAATCCAGTTTCCTAGCCGTAATACCCCATCCCCGCCCATGAAGAGAAC
>JBEGJD010000494.1:0-8015 GCA_041184765.1 Verrucomicrobiota bacterium
TCACACTTTCGTGCGGTGTTCGCGCTACCGGGCGGTGGAGGCATCTGGTCGGTGCAGTGGTGGATCAGGGAGCGGGTCAGAGGGTGACGATACCGCGGCGGATCGCCTCGGCGGTCGCTTGGGCGCGGTCGTTGACGTCCAGTTTATCGAGTATGTTGCTGACGTGGCGCTTGATCGTGTCCTCGGAGACGTGGAGGGCGGCCGCGATCTCCTTGTTGGCGCGGCCTCCGGCGATGAGGGTGAGGATCTCGCGCTCGCGTGGGGTGATGGCGGGACCGAGACGCAGGGCCTTGAGGCGGCGGGAAATCTCGGGATCGAGGACGCGATTATCCCCGCCGACCGCATGGAGGCCTTGGAGCAGGGTCTCGCGCGACGCGGATTTTCGCAGGTAGCCAAGGGCGCCGGCGTCGAGTGCGGCCTGGATCTCGTCGTCGCGGGCGAAGGTGGAGAAAATGAGCACCCGGGCCTCGGGGTCGAAGGCGCGGAGAGCGGCGGTGGCCCCGATGCCGCCCAGGCCGGGGAGCTGGAGATCCAGGAGGACAACGCGAGGGCGGAGCCGGCGGTAAGCGGGGACCACGTCCTCGCCGCGTTCGACCTCGCCCACCACCGCGATGGAGTCGTCGAGTTCGAGGGAGGCGACCAGACCGCTGCGGACGACAAAGTGGTCGTCGACGATGAGAACGGTGAGGGGTGGCATGAGGAAGCGCGCGGCTCAGACGGCCGCGGGAAGAGGAAGCGAGACCTCGACGGTGGTGCCCAGGCCCGTCGCGCTTTGCCAGGCGACCTCGGCGCCGATCTTGCGGGCGCGCTCGCGGATGCCGGCGCAGCCGAAGTGACCGCGGCGGACGACCGGGGCGGAGACCGGGTCGAAGCCGGAGCCGTTGTCGACAACGCGGAGGCGCAGGTGGCCGGGGTCCGCGGAGACCTCCACGGCAACCACGGTCGCGGCGCCATGGCGAAGGGCGTTGTTGACGGATTCCCGCGCGATCATGCGGAGATCGTGGACGACCCCGGTGGGCAGGGAAGGAATCGGCGTGAGGGCCTCGACCCGGAGTTTGGTTTTCCCGTCGGGCCCGTGGCGATCGACGATGGTGCCGAGGGCGGAAACAAGATCACCGGCCGACTCGGCCGGATCGCGAAGATCGCAGATGAGGTCGCGCGTCTCGGATTGGATGCGGGAAACGAGGTTGCGGGAGGCGGAAACGAGGGAACGGCCCTTCTCGTCGCCGACCCGGGTGGCAAGCGCGTCGAGGCGGAGGGAGACGCCGGCGAGCTCCTGTTCCAGCGTGTCGTGGAATTCGCGCGCGATGCGCTGGCGCTCCTCCTGCGCGGCGGTGAGCTCGATCCGGTGGCGCAGCGCCTCGGTCTGACGCCGAACCTGGCGGCGGAGGAGGGCGATCCAGAGACCGGCGGCGACGGTGACGCCGGCGAGGGCGGCGAGGATCGCGGTGAAGCGTTGGGGTGTCCACCAAGGAGGGCGCCGGATGACGGCGAGATCGTCGGGCGAAACGGTGCGAACGGCGATGAGGCTGGGCGCGATGCGCGCGATGGCGCCGCTGGTGAGTGCGGTGGCTTCCACCTGGCAGATGCCGCGGAAGCGAATGACGGAGCCGGCGGGCGGAATCCCGGTCCCCTCCGGGACGCGCACATGAATCATGCGCTGGCGCCCCTGGACGAGCAGGGTGCCGCCGCTGGCGGCCTTGAAGGTGTCACGCAGGATTCCGGAGGAAGAGACCAGCCGGCCATCGAAGCGGGCGGGCTCGGGATCTCCCGGCCGGCTGTAGAGCTCATCGAGCTCCGTGAGGACGATGGCGTCGGGTGCCGGGCCCGGGCTGCGGCTCAGCAATTCGGCGTCGACCACGGAGGCGCTGAAACGGTCCATCGAGGGGAAACCCGCGAGCATCAGGCGTTCACCCGGCTGAAGTCCGCCGGGACGGGTGAAGCGCACGGTGAAGGCGTTTTCCCCCTGCACGAGGAAGGCGCCGTCCTCCCCGAAGTCGGCGGCGACGCTCCCTTCCAGACGGACGCGGCGTTCGC
Organism: Verrucomicrobiota bacterium; assembly: GCA_041184765.1. GTDB lineage: Bacteria > Verrucomicrobiota > Verrucomicrobiia > Opitutales > Opitutaceae > ER46. The sequence continues at coordinate 2,038 of JBEGJD010000494.1, forward strand.
CCAGGCCGTCGTTTCGGAACGCGAACAGCTCATCGGCGGACACGAGGGGAACCTTTTCCGCGGGCGGGCCGGCTGAGACGACTTCGAGCTCCCGCCATCCCATGACGAGAAGGTACGGTTGGACCAACTGGCGTCTGCGGGAATTGATCAGGCCGGCGGCGATGCCGGTGACACGGACGCGATGGTCGACGAGCGGGAAACCGGGCCGGGGAGGTTCCTCGACCCTTACCTCGATCACGCGGGAGCCGATGGCTAGACGCAGGGTGCTGCGCTGCGCGCCGAGTGGTGCGACGGAGCGGACGACGCCCTCGACCGTCACGCGTTGGTAATGGTAGCGGCTGAAGTAGAGATCGTCGTATTGGACGGGAATACCCGGTGGTAGCGGCCGGCGGCCGATCACGCGGAATTCCGCGTTGTCGATACCCGGGAGATAAAGGCCCATCCGCGTGCGGGCGGTGAGTTCAATCTCGTCGCCAACCTGCGGCAGCGGCGGACCGGCGAGGCGGAAATAAGTGGTGGAAGTATGGTCCTGGACGAAGATCGCGGGGAGGCCTTCCACAAAAACCACCACGCCCCGGAGCCGGACTGGAAGGCCGCGTTCGGCTTCCGCGGCGCCGAGGGAGCGAACTTCGATCGCAGTGGTCAGGACGCGGGGCTCATCCCGCGCGAGCAGGGCGGCGGTGCCCGCCGCAAGGGCAAGGATCAGAAAAACGTGCGGACGAGCGCTGGTCACACGCGGGGAAATTGCCGAGAGAGGTGGGAGTGAGGTGAATCCGCCGATCCCCCGCCGGCTCTTCGCTTCAGGAGAACAGCGCGGCTACGGGTTTGCCTCCGTCGGTGACGGGCACCGGACGGGCGCCGTCGAGCAGATCGCTCGAGAGGTCCACCTGCAGCGCGGCGAGGATGGTGGCGTGGAAGTCGGGCACGCTGACCGGATCGGTTTCGACTTTCTTCGAAAGGCCGTCGGTCACCCCATGGGCGCCGCGATGGCGGAGGCCGCCGCCGGCCAGCACCATCGTGAAGGCGGTGCCCTGGTGGCCGCGGCCGCCGCGGGCGTCGAACTCCGGCGGCCGGCCGAATTCCGTCGCGATCACCACCAGCGTCTTCTCCAGCAAACGGTGTCGCGCGAGGTCCTCGATCAGGCCGGCGAACGCGTGGTCCAGCTCGCGGATGAGGCCGTGCTGGTTGCGGATGCCGTCGTTGTGCACGTCCCAGCCGGCGCCGTTGATGAAGTTCAGGTTGTGCGAGACCTCGACGAACCGCACCCCGCCCTGCACGAGGCGGCGCGCGAGCAGGCAGCGCTGGCCGAACTCGCCGCCGTAGGAGCGGCGGATCTCCGCCGGCTCCCGGGTCAGGTCGAAGTGCCGCATGAATTCCGGCCCCGCCAGGCGGAAGGCCTCCCTTTGCGCCTCGGCGTAGTCGGCGACGGCCGCGTTGCTCCCGTCGCCCCGGCCCAGCGCTTCCAGCAGTCCGCGGCGGCGCGCCTCCTGATCGGCCGCGAGATGCTCCGGCCGCGTGAAGCCGGCCGGTCCCGTCTCGGTGTCCACGAGGTAGACGTAACCGTCCTTGATCCCGAGAAAGCCCGGGCCGCGGCTGACGTTCGGGTAGCCGATCAGCATGTACGCCGGCACAGCGGGGTCGGCCGCGCCGCGGCGGTGGGCGACGATGGAGCCGATCGACGGGTAGACCGCGTTGCCGCTGACCATGCGGCCGGTGTGCACGAGGTTCGTGGCGAACGCGTGCTCATCGATCACCTTGTGGTTCACGGACCGCACCGCCGTGACGTGCTCCATGAGCCGCGCGGTGCGGGGAAGGTGCTCGCTGACGCGCACCCCCGGCACGGAGGTCTCGATCGACGGATAAAGCGCGCCGGGTTTCTTCTTCGTGGCCTGGTTGTCGCCCAGCGCCTTGGGGTCGAACGTGTCGATCTGGCCCATGCCGCCGCCCAGCCAGATGAAGATGCAGTGTTCGGCGCGGCCGCGCGGGACGCCGCCGGCAAGATCCGGCGTGGCGCGCACGGCGCGGGCGAACGGGGTCAGGCCTAGGGCGGTGACGAAGGCGCGGCGATTCATGGCTTTTAATTCAGGGGGTGAAGATGAACTCGGGGCTGTTCACGAGGGCCCAGATGACGTCCTCGGCGCGGCGACGCCAGTCCCCGTCGAGGCGCCGCGTGGGCGGATCCCCGCGACGGGCGGCGGTTTCCTCCGCCTGGCGGACAAGCGTGGCGTCGGCGTCCAGGTGGTTGGACCAGGAGACGTAGTACGCCGGCCGGCGGGGCCGGAAGGGTGCCGGTGAGTCGGCAACGGCCGCCTTGCGCGCGGCGAACCCCCCGCGCAGCTGCGCGGCGAATTGTTCCCGTTCCGCGGGAGCCGGCCGGCGGGTGAGAATCCGGAGGAAAAGTTCGTCCACGAGGGACTCCGGGGAGGAGGCCTCGAGCGCGAGGGCCGTGACCGCGTGGTCGTCGGTGAGGCGGGTTAGCCAGGTGCCGACGGTCCCGTTGGCGAGGATCGCCGGTTGGAGGGTGTTCGGCGCGGACTCGCGCTCGGTGAGCGGATCCGGCCGGCTGCCGCGCCAGCCGAAGGCCGCCAGCACGTCGCACACCGCCTGGATCCGGGGCAGCGCGAGGCTCGGCCGGTCGCGCTCGTTCGAGGTCGAGGTGAGCATCCACGCGCGGTGGGGCCGGCCGAGCGTGAGGGAGTTGGCGGTTTCGCGGATGCTGTCGATGTCGAGGGAAGCCTCCTCGGTGCGGAAGGGCTTGCCGACGGCGGCGAAGGCCCCGTCGACGATCTGCTCCGCGGCGAGGCGGCGGGCCGCCGGGGCGGAGAACAGCGGGCTGGGGCGGTTCAGCCGCGGGTCCGTGGCGCGCTGGTAGGCGTGGGAGTTCAGGATGAGGCGCAGGACGTGGTCGGCGGAGTAGCCGGAACGCACGAGTTCGCGGCCCAGCCAGCGGAGCAGCTCGGGATGGGAGTTGCGGGAGCGTTCCCAATCCCACGGCTGGTCGACGATGCCGCGGCCCATGACGCGGGACCATATCCGGTTGGCCATGACTTGGGCGAAGCGCTCGTTCTGCGGCGCCGTGAGCAGGGCCGCGAGGCGATCGCGGGGATTCGCCGGGTCCTCGGCCAGCCGGTCGGCGGCGGCTTCCTCCACGAACTCGGGGAACGGCCACTGCGGCGCCACGGTCGTGCCGGGTTCGAGGGTCACGTCGATCAGAGGCTTGCGCCCGCCCTCGCGCAGCTTCTCGAGGGAGACGCTGCTGGTGGCGGGGACCTTCACCCCCTTGGTCTCCATCAGCGCGGCGAGCGCGAAGACGTGCTCCTGCCGCGCGCGGTGCGCGGGGGCGTCGTGGCAGCGCGCGCACTTCATCTCGACCCCGAGGAAGGCCGTGCTGAGCACCGTCGCCTTGGCGGCGAGAGGCACGTCGTTCTGCGACGCGATCGCGAAGCCGGCCGGCCCGCCGTCCTTCGCGCTGCCGCCGAGCCGCACGAGCTCGGTCACCATGAGGTCGAGCGGTTTGCGGTCCTGCAGCGACTCCAGCAGCCACCAGCGGAAGGGGCCGGTGTTGTTCAGGGTCGGATTCAGGATGTTCGGGTTCTCCGCGAGCACGTCCTGCCAGTAGCCCATGCCGTGGTCCGCGGCGCGTGGATCGGCCAGGAGCCGGTCGATGACCCGGGCGCGACGCTCGGTCGGGCGGTCGGCGAGAAAGGCCGCGATCTCGGCGGCGGAGGGAACCAATCCAATGGTGTCCAGCGTCACGCGTCGCAGGAAGGCGAGATCCCCCGTCAAGGGAGTGAGCTCGGTCGGCACCGGCTGGAATTCGGGCCAGACCGCGCCTCCGCGGATCCAGGCCGCGATGAGGCCGGACTCCTCGTCGGAGAGCCGCGGGCCCTTGGGCGGCATCTGCTCGTCGGCATCGCGCGAAAGGATGCGCTGCAGGAGTTGGCTGCGCTCGGGGTGACCGGGAGCGAGGACGGTTTCGCCCGATTCGCCGCCCTTCAGGGCGCCGGCGAGGGTGTCGAGGTGCAGGCCCGCCTTGGCCTTGCCGCCCTGATGGCACTCCAGGCAGCGCGCCTCGAGCACGGGCTGGACCTGTTTCCAGAAGTCGACGCCCGCGGTGGTCGCGGCGGTCGCCTGGCGGCGGTAGTCGGAGATTTTTTCCGCGATGAAATGATCGATGGGGTTGAGCGCCGGGAAACCCGGCGGCAGCGCGGGAACCGGAATATCGGGAGTGGACGAGAGCCAATCCTTCGCCGCGGCGCGGCGTTTGTCCCAGTGGGCGGCGCTGGCGGCCCGGCGACGGGCGCGGTTCTCGGAATCGATCCGCGACAAGCGGTCCTCCTCCGCGGCCTCGTGGCGCGCCCAACCTTCGTCATCGTAGGGGAGCCGGGTCGCGCCGGGCGCCAGCAGATACCACTGGTCGGAACCGGCGGGCGACCAGGCCGCCACGGTCTCACCCAGCTCCGGCCGGCGACGGCTGCGGGCGTTGATCACGTAGCCCACCACCGTCTCGAGGGTGATCCGGTGCTCGGCGCCCGGCGACTCGAACTCCACCCACGCGTCGCGGTTGCCGGGCGGGGCGAAACGGAAGTTGCCGCCAAGATCGAGGAATTTGTCCTGCACCTTGACCGGCTTGTCGTCGGTGCCAGGGGGCGGAAAGGGAGTGATCGCGACGGCGCGGTCGTCGATGAAAAGGGCGGCCGCACCGCGCGCCCGCAGGAGCAGGCGATGCTTGCCGGGCGGCAGCGTCACGCGACCATGCGCGCGCAACAGATAGGGATCCGGCCGCGCGCCGCGGACGCCCGTGTCGACGTAGAGGTGAGGCGCGCGGAAGAAAGCGAATGCCGGTGCGGTGAAGGAGTCGGTCGCCTTGAGCGGGACCTCGGGCCAGGCGTTGCGCTCGGGCCGCCACTCCTCGCACAACTCCACGAGGACCTCGCCGGCACGCGCCGTTTTCCAGTCAAAAGGCTGCGGGGCTTTCACCACGGGCATTCCGGCCGAGGGGCCCTTGGACGTTCCGCCGGCGCTGTCGTTCCCGGCGTTGGGATCCATGGCGGCCGCGGATTCGGCGGTCGGGGGCGGAAGCGTCGTGGCGAAACGTGCGATCAACTCCGCTTCCGGCACCGTGGCGCGGTGCACGCGCACGTCGTCGAGCCAACCGCGGAAACTGCTCCCGGCGCTGCCACCCATCGATGAACCGATCCACACCGGCGCGTCGTCCACCACGGGTTCATCCGTGCTGGCGCCCGCCATGTCCCATTCGCCTGCTATGATCCGGCCGTCGATGCATCCGCGGACCGAAGCCGGCTCACCGAAACGGTAGGTGACGGCCACATGATGCCACCGCTCGCTCGCGCGGATTCCGGCGTCGCTGGTCCAGCGGTGCCATCCACCCCGCTGGTCGGCGAAAAGAAAGCTGAGCCGTGCGGTGCCCGCGACCTCGCGCAGGCGGAGCGCCCAGTTCTGGTTGTTCGGATTGGCCGCCTTCGGATCCGTGCGGCCCTTGCCGATGAGGTAGACGTTGTCGCCCTTGCGGACGTCGGCCGGCCTCACCCATGCCTCGAGGGTGATGGCGTCGCCGTTGCCGAAATCGAAAATGCTGCCGGCACCGGTATCGGGTACGACGAGACGCGCGCCGCGGCCGTCGAACCGCACGGCGCGGTTGGTCTGGCTGAACCGCGGGTAGGCGGGTCGTCGTGGGCCAGGCTCCCCGAAAACCACTCCGCCCACGGCCTCGAGGGCGCCGGCTTGCTCGGCGTCAAAGGACCAGACCGCGTCCGGTGGGGTGGCGGCGGAGAGCGTGCCGATCAGCAGGGCGGGAATCGCGCGGCGGAGCGGAATCATGGGGCGGGGCGGAGGAAGAGGTTGGGAGATGCCCGGTGACGCGTCGATGGCGAACCCCGGCGTAGGGCATCGGTGAGGGAGCATCCACCGTACGCCGGAGTTTTCACGCGTCGCGGCATGCCACTTTAGTGCGGGGC
>JBEGJD010000495.1:0-2751 GCA_041184765.1 Verrucomicrobiota bacterium
TGGTGCCCTCCTTCAATTTTCCGCGCGCCACGATCGGTGACGGCACGGACCACATTCGTCCGGCCACGCTGCGCGGCCTCGCGCCCGACCAGACGCTGTTGCTCGTCAACGGCAAGCGCCGCCACACCAGCGCGCTGGTCAACGTGAACGGCTTCGTCGGCCGCGGCGCGGTCTCCATCGACCTCAACGCCATCCCCGGTTCCGCCATCGGCCGCATCGAGGTCCTCCGCGACGGCGCCTCCGCGCAATACGGATCCGATGCGATCGCCGGCGTGCTGAATGTCGTGCTCGACCGCACGATGGGGTACGGCCTGAACGCCACCTACGGTTTCACCAAGGAAGGCGACGGCATCGTGCGCGAGGCCTCCGCCTATTACGGCGCCCCGCTCGGCAAGGACGGCTTCATCTACACGTCCCTCTTCTCGCGCAATCGCGGCGGCACCAACCGCTCGCAGCCCGACACCCGCCAGCAATACTTCGGCCGCGTGACCGCCACCGGGGCGCTCAACACGCTGAACGGCAACTACGGCTCGGGCCTCGCCCCGGTGAACGCGACCTACACGCTCGATCCGCGCGAGTCGTCCATCAACCGCCTGAACCACTGGCAGGGAGACTCCGAGACGCGCGACAACGGTCTCTTTGTGAACGCCGAGCTGCCGGTCGACGATGGCATCACCGCCTACCTGTTCGGTGGCACGACCAAGCGCGACGGCAAGTCCGCCGGCTTCTTCCGCCGCGCCGGCGACGACCGCACGGTGCGCGCGATCTACCCGAACGGCTTCCTGCCCAAGATCAATTCCGACATCATCGACGATTCGCTCGGCGGCGGGCTCAAGGGCAAGGCGGGTTCGTGGAACTGGGATCTCAGCTCGGTCTGGGGTGGCAACGAGTTCGGCTTCACCATCACCGATACGGCCAACGCCACGCTCGGTGCCGCGAGCAAGAACCGTTTCCACGCCGGCCGTCTCCTCTTCTCGCAATTGGTGAACAACCTCGACTTCACGGGCGCGGCCGACCTCGGGTTCCGTACCCCTGTGAAAATCGCGCTGGGCACGGAGCTCCGGCGCGACCGTTACCAGATTCAGGCCGGCGAGCCGGATTCCTACCGCGACGGTGGCGTTCGTATCGCCGACGGTCCCAATTCGGGCAACCTGGCTGCTCCTGGCGCCCAAGTGTTCCCCGGCTTCCGTCCGAGCGACGCGACGAGCCAGGCGCGTCGCAATTGGGCCTACTACGTCGACATGGAAAACGACCTCACGGAGAACTTCACCGGCACGCTCGCCGCGCGCTACGAGGATTACACCGACTTCGGCTCCAAGGCCACGTTCAAGACCTCCGGCCGCCTCGCTTTGTCCAAGGCCGCCGCCATCCGCGGCTCGGCCAGCACCGGTTTCCGCGCTCCGCACCTCGCTCAGCAATGGTTCTCGTCCACCGCGACAAACTTCATCGGCGGCGTGCCCTTCGACAACAAGACCTTCCCGGTCGCCGACCCGGTCGCGCAGCTGATGGGCGCCAAGCCCCTGAAGAACGAGTCCTCGGTCAATTACTCGATCGGCACGACCTACGCGGCCAAGGGCTTCTCCCTCGCGCTCGATTTCTACGAGGTCTCGATCGAGGACCGCATCGTCCTCTCCTCGACCTTCATCGATCCGAGCGGTGTCACGCTCATCAAGGACTTCCTCGCCCGCAACGGTCAGTCGCAGGCGATCGGCGGCCGCTTCTTCACCAACGCCGTCGACACGCGCACGCAGGGCGTCGATCTCGACCTGCACTACACCATCAACCCGGCCGGGTTGGGTAAGATGACCTTCAACTTGGGCGCCAATCACAACCGCACCAAGGTGACCCGCGCCGCCGCGACGCCGTCCGCGCTGCAGGCCCTCACGCTTATCCCGTTGTTTGACGTGACGGAGCGCACCCGCATGGAAAAGGGCCAGCCGCGCGACAACTTCAACGTCGCTTTCCGCTGGGAGCCGACCAAGCAGTGGTCGACGAATCTGCGCTTCGTCCGCTACGGGGAGGTCACCGGTTCGGCGACCGACAACAGCGGCTGGGCCCAGGCCCGCATCGATGCGCTCACGCCCGGCTACAACGTCGCGTTCGAGCCCGCCGTGCCGAGCATCAACGCCGCCGGTGCGCCGGTCGCCACGACCCAGAAGCAGGTCCTCCAGACATACGACGCTAAGTGGGTGACCGACTTCGAGGTCTCCTACCGCTACGGCCGCCGCTTCACGTTCGCGATCGGCGCGAACAACCTGTTCGACGTCTATCCGACGACGAACATCCGCTCCACGGCCGCCTTCCAGGGCAGCGACAACGTCGGCATCTTCCCGTACAACGGCATCTCGCCGTTCGGCTTCAACGGCGCCTTCTACTACTCGAAGGTGTCGTTCAAGTTCTGACGCGGTCGCTTCTCGCAACGTTCAAGGCAGGACCTCTGGGTCCTGCCTTTTTTATTCCCGCCTCGCGCGATCCGGTAGCATCAGCCGATCTTGGAGAAAAGCGGCAGGATCTGCAGCGACGTCACATGCACGAGGCCGCGGTCGGTGAGCCTCAGCTCCGGGATCACGGAGAGCGGGAGCAGATTGAACCCCATGTAGGGCACGCGACAGCCGAGTTTCTTCCACGCACGCTTCAGGGCGGTCGTCTCCTGGGCTACGACCGGGGCGCGCTGGTCGGAAAGCAGGCCGGCGATAGGCAGCGCCACGGCGGCCAGCACCCGGCCGTTGCGAACGGCGCAGACTCCGCCCC
>JBEGJD010000496.1:0-3608 GCA_041184765.1 Verrucomicrobiota bacterium
CGCGAATCGTTCCCGGGGCATCAACGCCGGAGCCGGCGCTGCTTCGCACCCAAACCCGACCTTGACGCAGCCGGCGGCGGGCGGTGTCGATCGTGGCGTGATGGAGCCAATCAGAGGTCGCTTGCTGGTGGTCTGCTTTCTGCTGGCGGCATTGGTGGTGTCCGGTTGCCAGCGAGCACCCGGGGCAGCGCAGGTCGCGGATGCGGGTGCTAAAATCTACACGCAAAAATGCGCGACGTGCCACGGTGCCAAGGGCGAGGGCGTCGAGGGCAAGTATGCCGGCGCGCTGGCCGGCGACTGGTCCCTTGCGCGGCTCACCCGTTACACGGCGGCAAACATGCCCGACGATGCGCCAGAGACGCTCACGCCCGCCGGGGCGCATGCCGTGTCGACCTACGTCTTCGACGCGTTCTATTCACCGGCCGCGCAGGCGCGGCTCCATCCCGTCCGCATCGAGCTCTCGCATCTGACCAACCGTCAATACGCGGTCACGGTCGCGGATTTGCTCGGTCAGTTTGCATCGCCCGCGGCGGGCCGGGTGGCCGCGACTCCACCCGAAGCCGACGTCGCGTCCGGGCTTGCCTCTTCCTATTTCAACGTCGCGCAGCGCGGGCGGTTCGACCCGGCGAAGCTCGCCCACCGGGGGACCGACGCCACGGTCGACTTTGTTTTTCCCGAGAACGGAGACCTTCGCTCGCGCCTGGGGCTCCCGCCGCTGGACCGGCCGCCGACCCCCAATTCGACCGCCCCCGCCGGCTTTTCCGCGCAGTGGCGAGGCTCGATCTTCGCCGACGAGACCGGCGACCACGAGTTCGTGATCCGCACGCCCAACAGCGTCCGGGTCTGGATCAACGCCGATTCCGAGCCGCGCGGCGGCTCGGAGCCCTCGCTCGACATCAACGTGTCGACGCCCGCGAGTCCGGATCATCGCGTGACCGTGCGGTTGCTCGGCGGCCGCCGCTATCCCATCGCGATCGACTGGTGGGCGCTGCCGGAGAAAAACGGCTCCCCGGTCGTGCCGGCCATCTCCCTGCGCTGGAAGCCACCACACGGAAGCGAGCGCCCGGTTCCCGCGCGCAACCTCTCCACCGCACGGGTCGCACCCACCTTCGTCGTGACGACCCGATTCCCCGCCGACGACAGCAGCCATGGCTACGAGCGGGGGCTTTCGATGGCGAAGGCCTGGGACGAGGCGACGACCAGCGCCGCCTTCGAGGTTGCCAACCATCTCGTGAAGCGCGCCGACCGCCTCGCGGGCACGCGGCGTGAAGATCCGGACCGGGCGGCAAAGATCGAGGCCTTCGCCGGGCGCTTTGTCGCCGCCGCATTCCGGCGTCCGCTGGCGCCCGGGGAAACCGGGCGCTTCGTCACCACGCTGTTCCGCGGTGCGCCCGACGCGGAGACCGGTCTCCGCCGCGTGGTGCTGTTCGCGCTCAAGTCGCCGCACTTCCTCTATCCCGAGTCGCCGGCGACGGAGGCCGATCCGTTGCGCCGGGCGGCGCGGCTCTCGTTCGCGCTCTGGGACTCCGCACCCGACGCCGAACTTGCCCGCGCGGCCGCGGAAGGTCGGCTGCGCACGCGCGAGGAGGTCGCCGCGCAGGCCGCACGCCTCCTCTCGGATCCGCGGGCGCGGGCCAAGGTGGGGGAGTTCTTCCGGCAGTGGCTGCAGGTCCGCCACATCGAAGATCTGGGCAAGGACGGTAAACTTTTTCCCGAATTCACTCCCGAGCTCGTCGATGATCTTCGCGTCTCTCTCGACCTGTTTGTCGATGACGTCGTGTGGGGTGAGCGCTCCGACTTCCGGGAGCTCCTGCGCGCGGAGCACCTTTTCGTGAACAACAGCCTAGCGGCATTCTACGGCCTGCCCGGGCCGGCGGGCGCGACGAGTCCGGGTGCGTTCGGCCGGAGCAGCGCGCCCGCGGGTCAACGTTCGGGGGTGCTCACCCATCCGTATCTTCTCGCGGCGTTCTCGTACAAGGCGACGAGCTCGCCGATCCACCGGGGTGTGTTTCTCACGCGCAGTGTCGTCGGTCGCGCGCTCAAGCCGCCGCCGGTGGCTCAGGCTTTCGACGAGACCGCGTTCGAGCACGGCATGACGATGCGGGAGAAGGTCACGAAACTCACGCGTTCCGAGAGTTGCCAGGGCTGCCACGCGGTCATCAACCCGCTCGGTTTCAGTCTGGAGCACTTCGACGCGGTCGGCCGCTTCCGGACGACGGAGGCCGGGCGACCGGTCGACGCGGCCAGCGATTACGCCGACGACGACCACGGGGAGATACGGCTCGCCGGGGCGCGCGATGTCGCCGAGTTCGCGATCGCGAGCGAGCGCGCCAACCGCGCCTTCATCGAGCAGCTCTTCCAGTACCTGGTGAAGCAGTCGCCGCGTGCCTACGGCTCCGAAACCTCCGCGCGCCTGCGGGATTCTTTCGTCGCCTCGGGCTACAATCTCCGTCATCTCCTTGCCGACATCGCGACCCTCGCCGCGCTCCACGGCACCGAGTCGCCGCTCGTCGCCGCCAACCCAACACCCCGCGCCCCATGAACCCGCTTCATCGCCGTGAATTTCTCCGTCGGGCCGGCCTCTCCGCGGCCGTGCTGCCGTTCATCACCGGTCTGCCGAGTCTCGCACTCGCCGCGCCGGCGCGGCCGCGGCAGCGGCTCATCGTGGTTTTTTCGCCCAACGGCACCATCCCCTCGGAGTTCTGGCCGGACGCGGCCGGGCGCGACTTCGCGCTGAAACGGATTCTCCAGCCCCTCGCCCCGCACCGCGAAAGGCTGCTCACCCTGCAGGGCATCTCCAATCGCATCCGCGGCGATGGCGACGGTCATATGCGCGGGATGAGCTGCCTGCTTACCGCCGTCGAGCTGCTGCCCGGAAACATCATGGGTGGCTCCGGCCAACCCGCGGGCTGGGCCAGCGGTATCTCGATCGACCAGGAAATCAGGAACTTCTTCCAGTCCAAGGAGAGCACCCGCACGCGGTTCGGCTCGCTGGAGTTCGGCGTCGGGGTGCAGGACCGGGCCGATCCCTGGACGCGCATGTCCTATGCCGGCTCCGGCAAGCCGGTGGCGCCGATCTCCGATCCGTACCAGATGTACGAGAAGCTTTACGGGCGCACCAAGGACCGGGAGAGCCTGCGGAGCGTGCTCGACCCGCTGCGGGGCGAGCTCTCCCGCGTACGCGGCCTCGTGAGCGCGGAAGACCGCCGGATGCTTGAGGAGCACGAGACGCTCGTGCGCCAGCTCGAGCGTGAGCTGGCCGACGGGACCGGCGCGGAGCTCAGGCACGCACCGCCCGAGCTCGAGCGCGGTGTCGCCGCCGACCAGAACGACTCCGTGCCGCGGCTCAGCCGCATGCAGATCGACCTGCTGGTGAACTCGCTCGCGAACGACATGGCCCGCGTCGCGACGCTGCAGTACACGAAGTCCGTCGGCGGCGCGCGCATGAACTGGCTCGGCATCACCGACGGCCACCACGGTCTCTCCCACGAGCCCGACAGTGACGCCGCCGCGCAGGAAAAGCTGATCAAGATCAACGAGTGGTTCGCCGGCGAGGTCCGCTACCTCGCGGACCGTCTCGCGGCGACGCCCGAGCCCGGCGGCGGGGG
>JBEGJD010000497.1:0-4079 GCA_041184765.1 Verrucomicrobiota bacterium
GGAGGAGAACAAACGTCACCACGAACCCGTCGCGGCGACGGACTAGGCCGGGTTCAAACTTTGGTCACAGAGATCCCGGCGCGGTTCCTTCGCAGCTAAAGCGTTGTGCAGGATGGCCGGACTTGGGGTCGCGAGGCGTTTTCGAACGGCCCCGCAAACGGTCAACCGCGGATAGACGCGGATGGACCCGGATGAGCAGGTCACCACGAAACACACCAAAGGCACGAAAGGGATCGAGGTGCCGCGGCACGATCTCCTGTAGGCGGGGTCCGGCGACCCCGGCCTATGTCGAAACCACGACGGCCGACCTGGCCTCCGTCTCGTCCTCCGTAGGCCCGGCGAAGGAGGAAGGCCATTCCGAACGTCGCGGATCTGCACCTCAGATTTCTCAGATAACGCAGATGCAGGTGTCGCTGGCGTGACTGCTTGGAAGCGTGCCAATAAAAAATGATTCCGAGAATCAGCAGTACGGATAGCCGCGGACGACGGAGGGCCGATCTAGCCGAGGCTGCAGTCGTCCTACGCCTCATTCGCGGGTAAATTTCCACCAGGCGCAGCTCCGGCGGATCGCCTCTTCCAGATCCACCTCGGGTCGGTAGCCGAGTAAGCGTTCCGCTCGCGAGGTGGGGGTGTTCCAAGGGGTGGTTTTTCTCTTCGCTGGGAGCTCGGATGTGCCGTCCGCGGGACTGTGGCCGAGCGCAGCGGCGACCGCGCGACGAAAGTCTTCACGCGTAATCGTGCCGGTGTCGGTAATACTGAAGATCCGCTGATCTCCGGTTTTCGCCGACAAGGCCGCTCGCACCGCGGCGACCAGATTATCGATGTGAAGTCCGTGGCGCGCCGCATTCTTGCCGTCAGGGTTCGCCTTGGGCGCGGTGACTTCCGAGGCCAGGGCCGCGAAGTCCGGGACCCGTGCGCCATAGAGCCATCCGGCACGGAGCACGCAGGGGACCGGGTGGTTTCGCGCGCAGGTTTCCAACAGGACGGATTCGGCAGCGGAAAGTGCCGCGGCCCGGGAGCCGGGCTCATGCCGTGGCAAAGGAGATGCCTCGTCCCATGGTTTTCCCGGATTCGGGCCGTACACCGCCACATCGCTGATCATCACGACCCGGCGGACTCGGGCGTGGCGTGCGGCCTCGGCGAAGGCCGTCGCCCTGGCGACGATCGTCTCGGCTCTTTCCTCTTCGATCGAAAGAAGTACGGCGGCGGAGCAGCCGGAGAGGGCGTCGGCGAGTGATTCCGCCGATCCGGGTTCGACTTCGCGCAACGCCACGGGCATCCGGCCCGCCCGGACGAGGCCTTCAGCGTCGAACGCCAACGCGACGGGAGTGGGTGAGCTGGCGAGGTGAAAGGATTCTACCAGCCTTGCGCCCGCGGCGCCGGCGGCGCGGTGGATGGCGACCTTCATGCGGCGCGTCCCGACACGGTTTGGGTGTGAGCCACCGTTGACTCGTTCGGTGAGAACCAGGGCAGTGAAAGCGACGTCCTGATCCGGCGCAATTGGTCGGCCAGTTCCAGCGCCGGCAGCAGCGAGGCGGCATGGTTAGACGGTTCATGACCGCGGACCAGGGCGCCGAGCAGGTGTCGGAGCTGAAGCTCGCGACGGTCGGATGGACGGCCTTCGTCCTGCAACGCGCCCGTGAGCTCCTGATCCGTGGCTTCCAGCCGGACAGAGGCGGTGTCCACTTCTCCTGGATTCCAAATTGCGAGTCCGCGGCGGCAGAAAAGGCGGTATGACGGAGCGGTCTTCCAATCGCGATCGAGGCGGATGGTTCCGCGGCAGCCGTCGCCGAAGCTCATTTCAGTGCGCGCGACTGCTTCGAATCCGCCCATGGCATCGTCCGCGGCGTTGATGGGTTGCAAGGGGCCGAACCAGCCCGTGATCAGATCCAGCACGCGCACACCCGGATCGATCCACGCGCCGCAGGGAGGAATCTCGCTCGCGCTCATGAGGTCGCGACCCTCCTCGATCTGAAATCCGAGGCACGCGCCCAGGGCGCGACCGCCGGCGATCGCGCGAAGCCACCGGGATCCGGCGGCCATGCGGTGGGGTAGGTCCACCGTCAGCGTGACCTCATGCTGCCGCGCGAGTTCGCACAGCCGTGAGGCTTCGGCTGCATTCTCCGCCGGCGGGCAGGCGGACAAGACATGCCAGCCGCGGCGCAACGCGGCGGCGATGCGCGATGAACGATAGCGCAGCGCGGAGGCCACGAGCACGACGGCATCCGGCGGCGCGTCGATTGCGTCGAGGCTGGCGGTGGTCCGCAGCCGCGGGAAATCCCGCGCGAGCCAGGAGGTGGAAGAAACCGACAGATCGACCGCCGCGGTCACGCGCGCCTCGCCCTGCCGGTGTAGACGTACCAGGGCGGGGCCGAAGTTGCTTTCGAGCCAGGCACCGTCCCCGAGGAGGACGAACTCGGGCACGCTTCCGCCCGGGAGGGTCCTCGGACGGCTGCGGAGCGCGAAAGTTTTGGCACGCATACTGTACGATGAAAAAAGGGACGGCGCCCCCTTGGCTCCGTCGACGGAGGAACGCGGGGACGCCGTCTTGAAACCGGGAGCTACCCGGTGCGGTCAAACTGTGGCCGGCGGGGCCGCCGTGAGGCGGACGGCCGGACGCAGGGATCCGCGAGAGAGGCGCCGGCGGGCGGCCTCAACCCCGATCAATCCAACCCCGAGCAGGGCGAGGCTATTGCCGCCCTCCGGAACAGATGGCGGGGGTGTCGATGAGCCGCGGGAGGTACACTCCTCGTAGCCGTCGTTCGCCTCAAAGTAGGTTCCGGAGCCGTAGGGTTCCGTTCCGAACGCGGAGTAGAGGTACAGATAGTCGGAGGCTGCGGCCCCGGCGAAGGCAGACACCGGGATGTAGGCGTACATGTCGCCCGAACCGCTGCCTGAACCAAAGGCGTAGTTGAGTTGAATCCGGCTGTCGGATCCGGCGTCGATGTCCCAGCGTAGCGTGGTTCCCGCGGCTCCCGTGAGATCGGCGAGCGTGGCCGCCATCGTCAGCGCGTTCGGGTTGGTGTAGAAGCGAAGCGCGTAGAGCGTGAGATAGGGGTCCGACTTGTTCTGGTTCACATCGAGCAAGAACTCGTAGTAGCTTCCTGCCGCGGCGCCCGTTGGGTTCACGACGATGGGGATGTTGCTGAGCGTGATGTCGTGCGTGAACGTCGGGGACGTGTTCACGTCCGGCATCACGGGCCGCACCGATGCGTTGTAGCCTGCCTCGTAGCCCGCATTGCTGCCGATGCGCACGAAGGAGTCGATGTAGCCCGAGCCGGTGGGCTGGGGATCGGTGTTGGTGAAGAACGCGCCGTTGATCGTGCCGGACGCCCCGGCGGTTCGAAGATCGAGCTCGGCGCCGGATGCGACGACGGGCAGGAGCGGGAGAACAAGACCAGCCGTGGAGGCCAGCCGCAGGATGTGATGCAGTTTCATGTTTTGGTTTTTTGGGTTTACTGACCGAGCCCTCTCCTTGGCATCGCGCGTGCCAGCTTTCGGTTCGCTCTCCTAACCTCCCGTTTGTTCGCTGCTTGCGGTGATCGAAATGGCGGCGGCGCTTAGTCAGAGGTCGTTTAGTGGCGGACGGGTCACGAAGACGCGGAAAAGTGTAAGTTTTTCCGACGGGTTTCCGCGGCGGGCGGCGCCAGACGAACGTTAGCCGCGGACGGATGAGGACTTACGCCGCGCGCCGTGTGTCGGTTCGCCGACACGGGCGGTCAAAACCAGGTGAAACGCTCCGGAACAAAGATCGTGTCGTATGGCTGGAGGTGAAAGGGCGTGCCTGCGCGTCCGTCGAGGATCGCTTTCGCATTGAAGGTGTACGTGACCGCTCGGCCTTCCTCCTGGCGAATTATCCGGACGGAACGCGTGTCGGCGCGGGTGAGATCGAAGCCGCCCGCCTCCATGATCGCGTCGAACGCCGTCAGCGTGCGTTCCGCGCTGAGCTTGCCCGGGCGCAACACCGCGCCGACACGCGTTCCGTCCGGATAATTCGCCAGGAGGAAGGCCGAGCGGTCACGTACACCTTCAATGCGAAAGCGATCCTCGACGGACGCGCCGGCACGCCCTTTCACCTC
>JBEGJD010000498.1:0-3119 GCA_041184765.1 Verrucomicrobiota bacterium
AGTCCGCCTGCCTGACGTTCGCCAACGGGGCGCTCGTCGCGCGCGAAATCATGGATCCTGCGTTGGAAAAGCAGGGCGTGATCATCGACTCCCTCCGCAGTGCGCTCACCCGTCACGGCGATCTGGTCCGCGAGCACCTCCTCGCCCAGCCCGCGCGGCTCGGTTCCGCCAAGTTCACCGCGCTCCACGAGGCCTTCCTTTCCGACGGCGCCTTCATCCACGTCCCGAAGGGTGTCGAGGTGGAGCTCCCGGTCGGCATCTTCTCGCTCGCGCTCGGCGACGGTGTCGCCGTCTTCCCGCACACGCTCGTCGTCGCCGGCGAAAACGCGCGGATCTCCGTCGTCGAATACTTCGGCTCGGGCAGCGATGAGGAGAACCAGCTGGCGGTCGGTGCCAACGATCTGTACGCGGGTCACGGCGCGCAGGTTAACTACGTGGGCAAGCAGGACTGGAGCCACCGTGCCCTCGCGCTCCAATCCAACTCCACCGTCGTGCGCCGCGACGCCCGCGTGCAGTCGCTGAACCTCCACCTCGGCGGCCGCCAGGTTCGCCACGAGTCGCTTTCGCAGCTGCAAGCTCCCGGCGCGTTCTCTGAGATGCTTTCGCTCTCCGTGGCCCACGGTGAGCAGGAGTTCGACCAGCGCACCCTGCAGATCCACCAGGCGCCCGACACCAAGTCGGACCTGCTCTACAAGAACGCGCTGCTCGACCGGGCCCGCACCATTTTCTCCGGCCTGATCGTCGTGGACCCCGACGCTCAGCGCACCGACGCCTACCAGAGCAATCGCAACCTCATGCTGAGCGAGGACGCGGAGGCCAACTCGCTCCCCGGCCTCGAGATCCAGGCGAACGACGTGCGCTGCACCCACGGCGCCACCACCTCGCGGATCGACCCGGAGCAGGAATTCTACCTTCAGTCGCGCGGCATCGCCAAGGCGCAGGCGGATGAGTTGCTCACGTTCGGCTTCTTCGAGGAGGTGCTCAACCGCCTCGCGAGCGACGAGCTCCACGCGGCGCTCCGCAATCTGATCCAGACCAAGTTCCAGCGCTGAGCCACCCATGAACCGCGAACGCATCCTCAGCCGCGAGGTCACCGCCACCCAGATTCCCTCCGGCGAAAAGCTGCCCCTGACCGCCGGCTCCCGAGTCTTTCTGCATCAGACGCTCGGTGGCAGCTACACGGTCCAGACCGACTTCGGGCTCTACCGCATCGACGGAAAGGACGGCGACGCTCTCGGTGAGACTGTCGCGGAAAACAAGGTCGCGGCGGCTACGCTCCAGAACGGCGCGCCCGACCCCGAGGCGGTCTGGGCGCAACTGCGGCAGGTTTACGACCCGGAGATCCCGGTGAACATCGTCGACCTCGGCCTCGTCTACTCAATGGACGTGGTGCGGGTGACCGAACCCGAACCGGGCTTTCGCGTTGACGTGTCAATGACGCTAACCGCCCCCGGCTGCGGCATGGGTCCGGCGATCGCCGAGGACGCCAAATCCAAAATTCTCCTCGTCCCGGGAGTGAGTGCCGCCGATGTACGCATCACGTGGGAACCGCCTTGGAATCAGCAGATGATTTCCGAGGAAGGGAAGATGAAGCTCGGGCTGATCTGAGATTTCGTCCCGCGGTTCCCGTACGGCCGGGAACTCTCATCTTCGTGCTGGGCCCTTGCTGTACACCTTCGCCGGCAGTGTAGTCCTCCCCATGCCCGCCACTTTCCACGAGGTCTCCGCCGCCGGCCCGGTCGTTCTCGTTGATTGCGCGTCCTCCCTCATTCAGGTCGCGGTGCTCAGCTCCGCGGGAGCGCACCGCTGGGCCAGAAGCGAAACGGAAGCAGGCCTCGGACTTTTCACCTGCTTCGAGGAACTGGCACTCGATCCGGCGACGGCAAGTGCATGGGTGCTTTGCACCGGCCCGGGGTCGATCCTGGGCATCCGCACCGCCGCGATGGCGTTGCGAACATGGCTCCTGCTCCGGCCCGCCCCCGTCTACTCCTATTTCAGCCTGGCACTGGTTGCTCATGCGAAATCGGAGCCGGCTCCTCCCGTGATAGCTGATGCGCGGCGCGACTCCTGGCATGTTTACACCCGGGAAAAAGGCCTGCGGCGTCTTCCGGTCGCGGAAGTGCCGGGGCCCTGCGTCATGCCGCAAGGCTTCCGCCACTGGTCGACGCCACCGGCCGACACCACGATCGTTTCGTACGATCTGCGGGAACTGCTTCCGCGCGTGTGGAGCGTGCCTCTGCTCTCCCTCTGTCCGGAGCCCGACGCCTTCCTCCATGAGGAGCCGAGCTACGTGACGTGGACGCCGCAGGTGCACCGCGCCCCGGGATGATCAATTTGTGCCGCTTGGGCGCACGTGTACTCCGTTCGGGCTGGCCTTCGTGAACGGCGGCCCAACGGGACTGGCCTCTTCCATAGGACTGATCGGCCGAAGGCCGGACGCTCATTCGCAAACACCGGCCAGGCCGTCCCATCCAGGGAGCGGGATCCCCTTCCGTAAGGATCTTTGCCTCGCCACCAGATCACAGGACTTTCCGATGTTCCCGCTTAACGGCTGCGTCACGTATTACGTTACATAGCGTCATTCAGACGATGCCCCTACGCCCGCTGCTTGGACTGATCACCTCCTTCGCGCTGGCCGGCGCGACGTCGGAAGCCCGGGAAATCGTGGTGGCCGCGGATGGCTCCGGGGATTTCCGCACCGTGCAGGCAGCCGTCGATGCCGCGCCCGGGCGGGCCTCGCAGCGCACCGTGATCTTCATTCGCCGCGGCACCTACCGCGAACTGGTCACCGTGCCGCCGGAAAAGACGAACCTCACGCTCCGTGGCGAGGACCGCGCGGGAGTCGTGATCGCCGCGGAGAACAACGCCCGCCTGAATCCGCGGCGCCGCGAGCTGTTCTCCGCTCTTGGTGACGGCCTGCGGCTCGAGGCGCTCACGCTGCACAACACAACGCCCAAGGGTGGTACCCAAGCCGAGGCGCTCCGGGTGAACGCCGACCGCGTCGTCCTAGACCGCTGCGACTTTCGCAGCTTCCAGGACACCCTGCGGCTCGACGGCCGGGTCTACGTGCGCGAATGCCGCGTGGAGGGAGACGTCGATTTCGTCTGGGGTGCGGGAAC
>JBEGJD010000499.1:0-3668 GCA_041184765.1 Verrucomicrobiota bacterium
GCTATTCCAGTGTCCCTTCCAGCACGCGGGTGGCGCTGCGGAGAACCTCTATGCGCGCGAAGCGTTTGTCGTCGGCGGGGACGAGCTGCCACGGTGCGTGCGGGGAGTCGGTGAGCGCCAGCATGTCACCCACGGCGGCCTCGTACGCGGGGCGTTTTCGGCGGTTGCGCCAATCCTCGTCGTTAAGCTTGTGCTGTTTGTGCGGCGTGCCCTCGCGCTCCTGGAAGCGGCTAAGCTGCTCTTCGTGCGAGATGTGGAGCCAGTACTTGATCACGACCGTGCCGTGCTCGGTGAGCTGCCGCTCGAAGTCGTTGATCTCGCCGTAGGCCCGCCGCCACTCGTCGGCGCGGCAGAACCCCTCGACGCGCTCCACCAGCACGCGGCCGTACCAGGAGCGGTCGAAAACCGTGACGCGGCCGTCCCGCGGGACTTCGCGCCAGAACCGCCACAGGTAGTGAGCGTGTTTCTCCTCCGGAGTCGGCTTGGCGACCGGCACCACCCGGTAGTCGCGCGGGTCGATCGCGCTGGTGAGGCGTCGGATCGCGCCGCCCTTGCCGGCGGCGTCCCAGCCCTCGAACACGAGCACGATGGACTTTCCGGCGGCGAGGGTGGCGCGGACCGCGGCACTGAGGCGGCCGAGCCATTTCTCCCGCAAAGTCGTGTAGTCGTGCTCCGACATCTCCTGGTCGAGGCGCAGCGCACGGAGGCGCCTGACACCCGACGGCCGCAGCGGCTTCGCGACCGGTGCGGGCTTCGGCGGCGGAAGGCGAGCGAGCATCCGCTGTTGCTCACGAAAGCGGCGGACCAGCAGCCGGGCGACGGCGAGGTCCCGCGCGCGTTCGTCGGCGGCGTCGATGGTTGTCCAGGGCGCGCCCTGGCGGCTGGTCCGCTGCCGGATGAGCCGCGCGGTTTCGGCGAGACGGTCGTAGATGAGATGGTGCTGCCAGTCCTCCTCCGTGACGCGCCAGGCCGTCGACGGGTCGGCCCACAGCGTGCGCAGCCGGCGTCCCTGGGCCTTTCGCGAAAGGTGCAGCCAGACCTTGATGATGAGCGTGCCGCCGTCGGCCAGGAGTTTCTCGAAACGCCGGATGCGCTCGGCTTCCTCCAGCAGGTGGCGGCGCGCCCGCTTGTTGCGCGCCTCCTCCCGCAGGGTCTCGGTGTACCACGAGCCGGTGTAGAGACCGATGCGGCCCATCGCCGGGAGGTCGCGCCAGAAACGCCAGGGTGCCGGGTGCGCGCGCTCCTCCTCGGTGGGCGGGTGGAACGAGAAGGTGTCGACTCCGCGCGGATCGAGCCACTCGGCCAGGGTGTGCAATAATTCGCCGCGGCCGGATCCTTCCGGGCCGGCGAGGATGAGCAGCACCTTGAACGGCGCCTGCTTCAGCTGCAGCTGGAGCTCGATCAGCTCCTGCCGCAACCGGCGCGCCTCGTTCTGGTATGCGCGCTTCGAGATCCGCTCCTTGGCCATGCGCGCGAGCGTGCGGCCCTCGGCTGCCTTGTCCAGCCGCCGCGCCCGCGGTTCGCGGGTTTCGTGTGACGGACAGGTTACATTTCGCCTCCCGCGGCGCCGGAAGGGTGACGCGCCTTGCCTTCGCCTCCGGCTGCCGTACCGCTGCGGTCGCCCGACCGGCGCACGCGATGTCCAAACCCTCTGAATCCCAGTCCGACAAACTTATCCGCCGCGTGCGGCAGGAGCTCATCGACGACTACGATGAGGAGCTGGAGATGGAGCGGGAGGATTGGGAGACCAACGCCGCGGGAGAACTTAAGAGGCCGGCGGGCACGGAGGCCTCCCGAACGGCCCGCAACCGTTATTTCCGCGAGCTTTTCCGGCTGCAGGGCGAGCTGGTGAAGATGCATGACTGGATTGTGTCGACCGGCCATCGGATGGTGATCGTGTTCGAGGGGCGTGACGCGGCCGGCAAGGGCGGCGTGATCAAGCGCATCACGCAGCACCTGAATCCGCGCGTAGCGCGCGTCGCGGCGCTGCCGGCGCCCTCCAACCGCGAGCGCACGCAATGGTATTTCCAGCGCTACATCGCGCACCTGCCGGCAGCCGGCGAGATGGTTTTGTTCGACCGCAGCTGGTACAACCGTGCGGGGGTGGAGCGCGTGATGGGGTTCTGCACGGACGACGAGTACGAGGACTTTTTTCGCACGGCGCCCGAGTTCGAGAAGATGCTCGTGCGGTCGGGCATCCAGCTCATCAAGTACTGGTTTTCGATTTCCGACGAGGAGCAGGAGTTCCGCTTCCGTTGTCGGATCAACGATCCGCTGAAGCAGTGGAAACTAAGCCCGATGGACCTCGAGGCGCGCAAGCGGTGGGAGCTCTACACCAAGGCCAAGGAGATCATGTTCGAGCGCACGCACATCCCCGAGGCGCCCTGGTGGGTCGTGCAGGGCGAGGACAAGAAGAAGGCGCGCCTCAACTGTATCCACCACCTGCTCAGCCAGGTGCCGTACCAGCCCGTGACGCACCCGTCGGTCGACCTGCCCCCGCGCGTCCGTCATCCCGGCTACCGCCGCGAGCCGATCCCGGCGAAGATGATCGTGCCTGAGCTTTACTGAAGAAGTTCCCGCGCCGCCACCGACCGGACTTCGGGTTATCGCCAAAACGCGCCGCCACCATGCACATCTATTTGATACGCCATGCGCACGCCGAGGATGGCACGCCCGACGCGGGTCGTCCGCTCAGTGCCAAGGGGCGGAGGCAGATTCGAAAGGTGGCTCGTTTTCTCAAGGAAACGGGCTGCCTTGAAGCGGAGGAGATCTGGCACAGCCCCTTGCGGAGGGCGCAGGAAACGGCCCGGGGGTTGCAGAAGGCGCTCCGACTCAAAGCGAAACTTTGCGAGAAGGCGGGGCTGCGGCCCGACGACGACCCCCAGTCGCTGGCCCACCGGCTGCGGCAGGTGCGATACCCCGTGGCGGTAGTTGGCCATGATCCCAATCTGTCCGCCTTGGCCTCCCTTCTCGTGGCAGGGCGGGCAACGCCGCTGCACTTCATGCTGAAGAAATGCGCGGTGCTCCGGCTCGATCGCTCGGGAAACGCCTGGGTTGTCCGCTGGCAAATCTCCCCGGAGATCCTCTAGTCGCCTTCGGGGCCCGCGCGAAGCGGTGTTCGTCCGGTGGCGGGACGCGGCTTACAGGGAGGCCGGCGGGTTGGGAGCTGCCGCGGGCTCAGGTTGCAAATCAGCCGGTGCCGCTGGCAATTCGGCGGGCGGGGCGGTTGGCTTCACGACCGGAAGTCTCTTTAGCGACTTGGGGGCAGCCTTCGCTGGAGGCTTGGCCCCCTTGGCGGCGCGGCGGGCGAGTTCCTCTTTCAGGGCGCGGACGATCTTGCGGAGCTTCTTGGCGGCCTGTTTGGCGTCGCGATACGTGGTCTTGGCCGCCTTGTAGGCGATCTTCGCGAGTTTGGCGGAACGTTTCGCCTCCTCGGCCTCCTTCTTGGCGGCGCTGATACGGGCGTAGAGACCCTTCACGGTGGCAGGCTGGTCTTTTCGTGGCATGGTCGACGGGAGTGGTCAGACCCTCGTCCCGGTTACCTACCCCCGCAACCGCCCGATTGTTACATTTTTCCGGCCCCGATCCGGTCAGCCGCCCGCACAGGTGTTGCCATCCCCGGCCACAGGGACGGGTCCGTGCGGGACTCCGACCCTCCGATGACGCGT
>JBEGJD010000500.1:0-3145 GCA_041184765.1 Verrucomicrobiota bacterium
CGCACAGATCGCCTGGCTGGAGCGGACCCTCGCGGAATCCGACGCGACCTTCCGGGTGGTCGTCACCGGAACTCCGGTCGTGGGCCCCGACCGTCCAACCAAGGACGACAACCTTTCCAACGCCGGCTACAAGGCCGAGGGCGATCGCGTCCGCGCTATTTTGGCCCGGCACCGCAACCTGTTCGTCGTGACGGGAGACCGCCACTGGCAATTTGTCTCCCGCGACCCGGCCACTGGCGTCGAGGAGTGGAGCGTCGGCCCCGCCTCGGACCGCCACGCCGGCGGCTGGAATGAGGAAAAGCCCCGCCCCGAGCATCGCTTCCTGCGGATCCGCCACGGGGGCTACCTCTCCGGCGAAGTCGCCGTGCGCGACGGCGCGCCGACGCTCACGCTTCGCCTGCACGACACGGAGGGGAAAATTGTTTTCTCCGACGAGAAGCGCCCGTAGCCGGCGCCGACACAGCTGGCAAAGTTCCACGGACACACCCGCAAACCCTTCCTGCAATGTCGCCCCCGACCCATTCCGTTTCCCGTCGCGATTTCCTTCGTGCCTCGGCCGGCGCGGCTACCCTCACTTTCGCGCCGCGATCCGTGCGCGGCGCTGAGCCCGCGGGTTCAGCGTTTTCCTTCGTCCTGCTCGGCGATCTGCATTTCGACAAACTTGAACACCATGATTTCGCGTGGCTGGACCGCACGCATCCGGGCGATCTGAGTCAGATCCGGAACTATTCGCGGGTGACGCAAGAGATCACGCCACGGCTGTTCCAGACCGTACGCGAGACGGTGTCGGAGCTGAATCAGGATCCGAGGACGCGTGTCGCGTTCGTGCTGCAGGCCGGCGACCTGGTCGAGGGCCTCTGCGGGAACGCTGAATCGGCGGCCCGACAGAACTCCGAGGCCGTCACCTTCATCCGCGAATCCCAGTTGGGCGCGCCCTTTCTCTTCACCAAGGGCAATCACGACATCACGGGCGACGGTGCGCGCGAGGCGTTCGCCCGGGTCTTCCATCCATTCCTTACGGAGCAGGCCCGGACGCTCAACCCCGCCGCACCCGAGGTAAAAAACGCCCGCTACACGGTCGAGGCCGGCCGCAGCCAATTCGCCTTCTTCGACGCGTATGATGCGGTTGCGAGCCTCGAGTGGCTGGAAGGAGTGGCGACACGGCGCACGGCCGACCACCTCTTCGTCGTCGTGCACCCGCCGGTGGTGCCCTACGGCGCGCGTTCGACCTGGCATCTTTTCTCCGCCGAACGGGAGAAGTCCCGGCGCGCGAAGTTCCTGGAAATCCTCGGCCGTCAGCACGCGATTGTGCTCGGCGGGCACATCCACCGCTACAACACGCTAGCCCGCGAGGCGGGCGGCGGACGCTTCACCCAATTCGCGCTAAGCAGTGTGATCAACTCGCCCAGCGTGACGCCGAAAACCCAACTTCAGGGCCTCGCCGACTACACGGGCGACCAGATCCGCGTGGAGCCAGCCCACTCGCCCGCGACGGAGAAGGAGCGCCGCGCCGTCTACGACAGCGAGCGCCCGTTCGTGAAAGCTTTCGAGTACGCCGACCTCCCCGGCTACGCGATCGTCACCGTCGAAGGTGCCAACGTGACCGCCCGGATGTACTCCGGCGTGAGCCGCAACCTCTGGCGTACGGTCGACCTCAGCGCATTGGGCCGCCAGGGATGAGCACGGGGCTTCATCGGAGCCCAACCCTTCACGGCTCCCCCCGTCCGCGGAGCGCTCCGATATCCTTCATCCGCGCCAATTGAGGTACCAGCGCTGCACAAGGCGGGAGGTTTTAGAAAGGCTGATGCCGAGATTCGTCGCGGTATTCTCCGGGGCGGGCGGCCCCGGCTACACGAGACGGGCTTTGTTAAGAGCTTCGGAAGCTCAGTGACCTCGGTTCGGTAATCCGCGTCCTCGGTGTTCCAAGCACAGTTGGAATGCCCCAGCCGTGGCACCTGAGCCGTCTGGGCTAAAAACCGCCACGGGCCCCTAAACCGGAATCCCGCCTGCAAATTGGGATGGTGCTCAGGAAGGGACTCGAACCCTTACGCCTTACGGCACACGCCCCTCAAACGTGTGTGTCTACCAATTCCACCACCTGAGCATTACCCGAAAAGGGACGCGGAGTGAGAGCCATCGACTTGGCGTTGTCCAGCCCTGAAACGCTTTTTTACCGCGCGACGAAGAGCCGCACGCAACCAAACCCGGGCGATCCACGGATGGACGCGATTAAACCCGGATCCGGAGGATGCGATGGACTTCACACGGAAGGCAGAAGGAAAACTGAGCCCAACAAAAACCGCTGCGCCCACGGAATACGCGGAAATCACGGAACTGCGGGGCCCCGGCGTGGGCGCTAAGCCGGACCCATTGCAAAACGAGAATCATCCTAGGCATGACTCACGGCCACCGCCAAACTTCCAACCCGCGCCTTTAGGCCAAGCACTCCGGCGGTTGGCCCGATTCGTGTGCCTTCGTGTCCATTCGTGGTTGCCCACAAGCGGAGCGCTTGGGGAGCACATTCCGACACCACGAACTCGGGACGCCGTCCGCTTAGGGCGTGCTACCCGCGATGGGCTGCACCCAAGCGGTCTCGAACTCGCCCGCGACGCTGCCGTTGGCCTTAGGTTTGGACGAAATGATCTTCGCCCGCACGTAGAGCTCGTCGCCCTTGAAGATATACTCGGCCCGAGTACCGGAAACCTCGGATAACACCGCGCCTACGTCGGCGCTGTAACGCCGGTGCGGCACCGTGCGGACACCGCCCTTGGTGGGCGCAGGTGGCACGAGCTCGACGCTCGAACGGTCAAAACCACGGCGCGTGCCGATGAAGCGCGTGACGTACGTGACGCCCGGCTCCGGTTGAATCTCCACCACCAGCCGGCCCGGCGCGCGGCGAACGTCGGCGAGGGTAACGCCGCTGCTCGCGTAGAAATCGCCGTCCTCCATCGCGCGCACGACCGACTCCGCCGTGAGATGCCGCGCGCGAACCATGACCCAGCCGCGACCGCTGTTGCTCTGTCCGAGACCGATGCGGTGGTAATTGTGCGAGTCATCGGTGCCGATGCCCCAGACGAGCCCGAGCTGCCGATCGGCGAGACGGAATGTGAGCACCACATCCCACATCGCATCCATCGACAGGTGC
>JBEGJD010000501.1:0-3757 GCA_041184765.1 Verrucomicrobiota bacterium
ACAAGGCCGTCGCCGCCAGGCTCGCGCCGTTCCCGGGCCTCGGTCTCGGCCTGCTGGAGACCAACGGCCACCAGAACTACCGCAACTGGGAGGCCATGCGCGCGCACCTGCCCGCGCCCGAAGCGCCGTGGACGCGTCCGCAGCGCGGGGTGTTCGAGCTCGACGCGGATTACTACGCCCGGAGCGGTGGCGTGCTCGCGCCGCTGCCCCACCACGAGAAACTCGGCGGGTTCTGAAGCGAACATGATGATCCGCCTGCTTTCCGCCCGCCTCCACCGCCTCGAGCTGCGGGCGCGGATGCCGTTCCGCTACGGCATCGCGACGATGACCGACGTCCCGCAGGTCATCCTCGACGCGGAGTTCGAGCTCGGCGGCGCGCGGCAACACGGATTCGCGGCCGACCTGCTGCCGCCGAAGTGGTTCACCAAGGATCCCGCCCGCGGGCTGGCCGACGAGATCGACGAGATGCTCCTCGTGATTCGGACGGCGCTGCAGCACGCGAAGGAGCTGCGGGCACCGACGGCGTTCGCCTTCTGGCGTGAACTCGACGCCGCGCAATCGGTGTGGGGTGCGGCGCGGCGCCTGCCGCCGCTGCTCACCGGCTTCGGCACCAGCTTCGTCGAACGCGCGTTGCTCCACGCGTTGTGCCGCGCGCATGGCGCGACGCTTTCCAGCGCGTTACGCGGCGGTCTCGCGGGCGTTGAACCCGGCGCGGTCGCGCCGGAACTACGCGGGGTGACGCCATCCGATTACCTGCCGGCAATTCCACCGGCGGAAGTTTTCGCGCGCCATACGGTGGGACTTTCGGATCCGATCACGGCGGCGGACCTCGCGCCAGGCGAGCGCGTCGACGATGGCCTGCCACAGACACTGGAGGAGGTCATCAGCGGATACGGCCAGCGACACTTCAAGATCAAGGTGAACGGCGACCTCGCACGCGACCGCGAACGCCTCTCACGCATGGCGCGGGTCATCACGACCGGCACCGGCGGCGAGTTCGCGTTCTCACTCGACGGCAACGAGAGCTTCCGGGACGTCGCCACGTTCCGCGATTACTTCCGGGCGCTCCGCAGTGAACCGGCGTTAGCTGCGCTCTGGCCGCGGCTGCTGTACGTGGAACAGCCGTGGCACCGCGACGTCGCGCTCAGCCCGGCCATCGGCGAGCTCGTCCGCGACTGGCCGGAGCGTCCGCCGGTCATCATCGACGAGAGCGACGCCGAGACCGCGAGCCTGCCTGCGGCGCTGGCGCTCGGCTACGCCGGCACCAGCCACAAGAACTGCAAAGGCGTCATGAAGAGCGTCATCAACGCCGGCCTGCTTGCGCGGCGTCGTACGGCGGGACTCCCGGCCGTGCTGAGCGGCGAGGACCTCGCGAACGTCGGCCCGCTCTCGACCCTGCAGGATCTGGCGGCGCAGGCGGCACTCGGCGTGACGAGTGTCGAACGCAACGGCCACCACTACTTCAAGGGACTGGCGCAATTCCCCGCGGCGCTGCAGGAGCACGCGCTGCGCCGGCATCCCGACCTCTACTCGCGCGACGAGAACGGCGGGTGGCCGCGGCTGATCCTCCACGACGGCCGGCTGCAACTCGGCTCGGTGAACGCGGCGCCCTTCGGGGTCGCGGGGGAACCGGACCTCTCCGCGGTGCCCGCCGAAACCGTCGTCTGATTCGCGGCACCGCCGCGAATCAGGCGGCGCGCAACGTCTCGCGCAGGATCTCCACCGAGCGGGCGAGGTCGGCGGTGGTGGCGTTGAGCGGCGGCAGGAAGCGGATGACGTTGTGCCCCGAGGCGACGGCGAGGAGCCCGCGTTCACGCAGACGCGTGAGCCACGGGCCGGGTTCTCCCGTCATCTGCACGCCGACCATGAAACCCTGGCCGCGCACGGCGGCGACGTGCGCGGGGAATTCCCGCGCGAGACCGCGCAGCGCGTCGATCCAAGGGACGCTCGCGGCCGCGACGTGCTCCATCAGGCGCTCCTGCTCGATCACGTCGAGCGTCGCGAGCGCGGCGGCGCAGGCGAGCGGCGTGCCGCCGAAGGTGGTGCCGTGGTTGCCGGGCTGGAAGAGATCCGCGTAAGGCTCCCGCACCCAGATCGCCCCGATGGGGAAACCACCGCCCAGACCCTTGGCCATGCCCACGGCGTCGGGCTCCACGCCCGCGTGCTGGTAGGCGTAGAAACGCCCGGTGCGGCCGATGCCGCATTGCACCTCGTCGAGCAACAGCATCAGCCCGTGCTCGTCGCAGAGCCGCCGCAGGCCGCGGAGGAATTCCGGCGTGCACGGCATGATGCCGCCCTCTCCTTGGATGGTCTCGACGAAGATCGCCGCGGTGGTGTCGTCGATCAGCGCCGCGAACGACGCCACATCGTTGAGCTCGCCTAACGCGAAGCCGGGCACGAGCGGACGGAAGCCGCCCTGAATCTTCTCCTGCGGCGTGGCGCTCATGCCGCCGAACGTGCGGCCGTGAAACGCATTCTTAGCGCAAATGACCTTGAAGCGCTTGCCCTCCTCGCCGCCCGAACGGCGCCGGCCGTGCAGGCGCGCGAGCTTGATGAGGCCCTCGTTGGCCTCGGCGCCGCTGTTGCAGAAGAAGACGCGGCCCGGGCCGGCGTGCCGCGTGATGCGCCGCGCCAGTTCGCCCTGGTTGGGGTTGCGGAACAGGTTGCTCACGTGCACGAGCTCCGCGGCCTGCCGCTGTACGGCGGCGACCCAGCGCGGGTGGCTGTGCCCGAGCGCGTTCACCGCGATGCCCGAGGTGAAGTCGAGGTAGCACGCACCGGTGTCGTCCCACACGCGGCAACCCTCGCCGCGCACGAGCGTGAGCGCCGCGCGCGCGTAATTGCGCATCACGTGCGCGTCGTAGAGGTCGGCCGTGCTGGTGCGCACGAGGGAAGGCTCGTTCATGGCGGGGCGCGGCGGCTCAGCCCTGGACGATCTCGGTGCCGATACCGCGGTCGGTGAACATCTCGAGCAGCAGCGAATGCGGCAGGCGCCCGTCGATGAAATGCACGCGTTGCACGCCCTCCTGCAGCGCGCGCACCGCGCTCTGCACCTTGGGGCGCATTCCCTTGTCGATCACGCCGCGCCGCTTGAGCTCCTCCACCTGTCCGGTCTTCAGCGTGGAGATCAGCGAGTCGGGGTCGGACGGGTTGGCGAGCAGGCCCGGGACGTCGCTCATGTACACCAGCCGGCGCGCCCGCAGCGCGCTGGCCACGCGGCCGGCCGCGAGGTCGGCGTTCACGTTGTAGGGTTTGCCGTCGAGTCCCTCGGCCACGGGCGAGATCACCGGCATGAAGCCCTCCGCGATGTCCTTCTTGATGAGCTTCACCTTCACCTCGGTCACGTCGCCGACGTAGCCGAGGTCAACGGCATTACCGTCGTCGTCGGTCGTGAGTTTCTGGCAGACGAGCACGGAGTCGCCCGCGAGACCGCGCGGGTTGGCGCCGGCGGAGGTGAGCGCGGCGCAGACATCCTTGTTCACCACCTCGTCGAGCGTGCGCTTCACCACCGCGATCGTCGCCTCGTCAGTGACGCGCAGGCCGTTGACGAAATTGGCTTTCAGCCCGGAGCACTCCATCGCGCGGGTGATGGCCTTGCCGCCCCCGTGCACGACGACGACGTTGATCCCGCACGCCGCGAGGAACGCGATGTCGTAGGCGACGCGCGACCGCGCCTTCGGGTCGGGATCGTCCATGAAGCTCCCGCCGTACTTCACGACGAACGTGGAGCCGCGGAAATCCTGGATGTAGGGGAGGG
>JBEGJD010000502.1:0-4598 GCA_041184765.1 Verrucomicrobiota bacterium
GCGGAGGGCTGGGCCGCCACCACCCCCGGCGGCCGCGGCGGCCGGATCATGCGCGTCACCACCCTTGCCGCCGAAGGTCCGGGCTCGTTCACCGAGGCCCTCGCCACCCGCGGCCCGCGCATCGTGGTCTTCGAGGTGGGCGGAGTGATCGACCTCGCGGGAAAGATCATCGAGGTGAGGGAGCCCTTCCTCACGGTCGCCGGCCAGACCGCCCCCTCGCCCGGCATCACGCTCATCCGCGGAGGCCTGCTCATCGGCTCCCACGATATTGTCATCCGCCACGTTCGCGTGCGCCCCGGCGAGGCCGGTCACGCGAAGGCGAGCGGCTGGGAGCCCGACGGCCTCTCCACCCTCCAGCACTCGCACGACATCATCGTCGACCATTGCTCGTTCACGTGGGGCATCGACGAGAACCTCAGTGTCTCGAGCAAACCGTTCGAGGGCGCGGGACCGGAGGAATGGAGACGTAACGCCTCCCGCCGTATCACCTACAGCCGCAACCTGATCGCCGAGGGACTCAACCGTTCCACCCACAGCAAGGTCACCCACTCCAAGGGCAGCCTGATCATGGATAACTGTTCCGAGATCCTGCTCCTCGGGAACCTCTGGTCCTGCAACATCGAGCGGAACCCGCAGATCAAGGGCGGCTCGTGGACCGCGACCGTCAACAACCTGATCTACAATCCCGGAGTCACCGCCATCCATTACCACCTTAACGACCGCCTCTGGCAGAAGCGCCTGCCCGTCACCGGCCGGGCGGATGTCGTCGGCAATGTCCTGCGCCACGGCGCCGACACGCTCGCCGGCCTCGCGCTCGTCCGTTTCGTCGGCAACGGCGACCTCGACCTGCACGAGTCGGACAACCTCGCGTTCGACCCGGAGGGCAAGCCGCTCGCGGTGGTCTACGAGGATAACCGTTACGGCGGTAAGATCATCCCTCGAAAGTCACCCGTGCATTGGCCGGCGGGCCTCCGGGCGCGGCCCGCCTCCGCCACGGAGGAGGAGGTGCTGCGAGAGGCCGGAGCGCGGCCATGGGATCGCGACGAGATCGACCAGCGGATCGTGCGCCAGGTTCGGGAACGGACAGCTCGGGTCATCGACAGCGAGCAGCAGGTCGGCGGCTATCCACCCGTGAAAACGGCCACCCGACTCGCGTTCAATCCCGGCGAGTGGGATCTCGAGACGATGGAAAGAGTCCGACCTGCCCAGCCATGAACAAACGCGCCGTCGCCCTCGCCCTTTTTCTTCCCGCTCTGGCCGCGGCCGCGCCGGTGATTCCCCGGCACGACCTGCCCACCGGCTTCGAGCTCGTCATCGCGGCCGCTCCGCCGATCGTCCGCCACCCCATCATGGGCTGCCTCGACGATCGCGGCCGCCTCTTCATAGGAGATTCCGCGGGGGTGAACTGGACGCAGGAACAGCTGGATTCCAATCCACCGCACCGCGTGCTGTTGCTGGAGGACACCGACGGCGACCGCGTCTTCGACCGCGTGACCGTCTTCGCCGACCGCATGACCTTCCCCCAAGGTGCCTGCTGGCTGGATGGCTCGCTCTATGTCGCGTCGCCTCCCGGCATCTGGAAGCTAACCGACCGTGATGGTGACGGTGTCGCCGACGAACGCGTGATGATCGTCGGCGGTTTCGAGCATACCGGGAACGCCGCCGACGTCCACGGCCCGTTCCTCCACCCCACGAACGGCCGCCTCTACTGGTGCCACGGTCGCAAGGGCCACAAGGTCGTGCGGCGCGACGGTTCCGTGGTGCACGCGGGCAAGGCGTCCGGCATCTGGTCCTGCCGTCCCGACGGCGAGGACGTGCAGTGGCACTCCCTCGGTTGCATGGACAACCCGGTGGAGGTGGATTTCACCCCCGACGGCGACATCATCGGCGTGGTCAACCTCTACTACAACCAGCCGCGCGGCGACACCCTCGTGCACTGGCTGCCGGGAGGAGCCTACGAGCGGACGGACCTGCTCGACGTGATCGCGGACCTGCCGCGAACGCTTGAGCGGATGCCCGTGGTTCACAATTACGGGCACGTGGCGGTCTCCGGCTTCACCCGCTACCGATCCGGCGCCTTCGATCCCGCGTGGCGCGACGACCTGTTCGTGACCTTCTTCAACACGCAGAAGGTCGTGCGGACGCGCCTGATTCCCGCCGGATCAACCTACACCGCGACCCAGCACGAATTTCTCCGCATTCACGACTCCAACGTCCATCTGACCGACGTGATCGAGGACCGCGATGGTTCCCTGCTGGTGCTCGACACGGGCGGCTGGTTCCGGCGCGGATGCCCCGCCAGCCTCGAGGAGCGCCCCGACATCCGCGGCGCCATCTACCGGGTACGCGCCATCGCGCCCAAGACTCCGCCGGCTCCCAGGATCGAACGTCCGGCGCCCGTTGTCCCTTTGGCCGAGGCCAGGACTCCCCGCGAACAACGCCGCGCGCTCGAGGCCATCGCGGCGGCCAGGGCGATCACGCCGGCAGAGCGTACGGCACTGTTGTCCCTCCTCGGAAAAACAATCGATCCGGCGCTCGAGCACGCGGCCATGTACACGGGGTTGGTAACGCGCGCATTCGGCCTGGACGACCTGCGTCGTGCGACGGCGCCTGACGCCCGTCGACGTTTACTGAGAATTCTTGAGCAGACGCTTCCCGCCGGACCCGCGCTCGCGGAATTGAGCGCCGTCGCCCTGGACGACACCCGCTCGTTACACGAGGAGCTCGCGGACTCCGCCCGCTCCGTGTTGGCGCGCGACCGTGGGTCAGCCGAGCGACTCGCGCCGGAGTTTCTCCGAACGCTCGCCTCGGCCCAAGTGGCGACGTCCCAACTCCAGCTCATTGTCGCGGTGCTCGCTCCGGCCCCGCTGACCCCGGCCGGTACGGGCGTTATCACCCGGATGCTTGAGCATCCGGCGTCCGAAGTCCGACAGGCCGCCTGGCGGCTCATAGCCCGAACCTCGCTTCCGCGCCCGCCCGCCGATTGGGCGGAGCGCCTCGAAGCCAACCTGGCGGACGCCTCGCCGGCGGAAATGACCGTTCTTTTGCCGGCGGTGGCGCAGCTCTCGGACCCGCGCCTCACCGCGGCGCTGGGCCGCTACGCCGCGGGAGACGGCCGGCCGGTCGCGCTGCGCGTGAAGGCACTGGGCGCCACGCTCCGGCCGGGTAGCGCCATCCCACCCACCTCCTTCGCCACCCTGCTCGGCGTCGCCACCGCGGACGGATCCCCGGCGGCCCGTTACGAGTCGATCCGGATTCTGGGTCGTGCGAATCTCAACGACGCGCAAGTCGGCGCCATCGCCCCCCTCCTCGCCACCGCCGGGCCCGTGGAGCTGGGCGAACTTTTCAAGGCCGTGCGCCGCAAGACCGACGCGAAGCTTGGCCGGCTCTGCGCGGAGCAGTTGGCGAGGTCGCCCTTTCTCGGCTCGTTGGAAGAGAGCTTGGTCCGCTCGGTCTTCAGCGCGTTTCCCGCCGAGGTCTTCGACACCATCCTTCTTTCCGCCCTCCGGGCCGCATCGGCCGATGGTGACGCCCGCCGCCGACGCCTGGAGGAATTGACGTCCGCCGCTGGAAAGGGACGCGCCGAGGAAGGCCGGCGTCTGTGGAACGGCAGCTCCTGCGCTGCCTGCCATATGGCCGGGGGCGATGGTGGAAGGATCGGGCCGGATCTTTCCCGGATCGGCGCGGCGCGGAACGCGCGTGATCTGCTCGAGTCGATCCTGCTTCCCGACGCCACGCTGGTGCGTGACTTCGAGACACTGGTCGTGGAAACCGCCGATGGCGCGCAACACGCCGGCCGTCTGCTGCGTGAAACCGGCGGCGCGATCACGATCGTCGACGCCGGTGGCGTGGAAACATCCCTCCCCGCCGCATCGGTCGTCAGCCGGTCTGTTTCACCGCGGAGCCTGATGCCGCCGGGACTCGAGCAGGCGTTCACCGACCAGCAATTGCTGGACCTTGTCGCCTGGCTCCAATCGCTCCGCTGACCATGCACTTGCCCTCCAAAATCTCCCGTCGCCGCATGCTTGCTCTCTCCGCCGCGGGCGCCGCTGCATCGTTCACTGGTTTAAGGGCGGCGCCGACCTCCGACGTGATCCGCCGCGAGAACGCCCGGCCCGGTACCACGACTTGGCAGCTCACCTTCGTGCGGACGCAAGGATGCCGATCGGCTGACATCGAGGGATATTGCTCCGACACCAGCGTTCGCGCCGGCGGCCGGATCGGACTATTCCTGAGCGCGCAGCCCGCGACTGAGGTATCAGTAGATGTCTACCGTCTTGGTTGGTATGGAGGGAAAGGTGGGCGTCACGTCGCCAAGTTCGGTCCGTTCAAGGTTTCGCCACAGCCCGTGCCGCCGGTGGGAGAAAATCGGCTCCGTGAGTGCCGTTGGCAGCAGACCGCCGAGATCGAGATTCCCGCCGATTGGGTAAGCGGCGTCTACGTCGGCAAATTGTCCTGCACCGCCCATCGTTACGAGAGCTACGTGATCTTCGTGGTGCGTGACGACCGCGTGGCCGACCTGCTGTTCCAGACCAGCGACACCACCTGGCAGGCCTACAACAAGTGGCCCGAGCAGCACTCGCTCTACGACACCGACG
>JBEGJD010000503.1:0-9509 GCA_041184765.1 Verrucomicrobiota bacterium
ACAGGATCTCTGAAGCCGGCACCTTCCCCCGGTAGAACAGTGCCTCGACCCTTGGTACCGCCGGCCAGATCGGCTACGGCGAAGGCGCGAGGGAACGCTTGAGGACGAAATCCACGATCGGGGCCGGATCCTTGAGGCTGTGCGGGTGGTGATCGACTCCCGGCTTGAGGATAACCTCGATCGGACCGCCGAACTCGCGGTAGCGCTTTTCCAAGACCGCCGTGTTCTCGGCGTAGGGCACCACGCGGTCGGCGTCACCGCAGACGGAGAGGATCGGTACCCCCGCCGCCGCCAAGGTTCGCAGGCGCTCGAGGGGACCGCGGAACTTTGCGAGCGACTCGTCATTCAGGCCGTACGCCTCCAGACATTGCGTCCACTCCTTAGACTGGCGGTTGCGGCCCGGCCAGCTGCGGATGTCGAGCACCGGGGCGTCCAGGTAGAGCGCCGCCACCCGCTTGGGGTGCGCGATCGCGAAGTTGATCGCGTAGAGCCCGCCACGGCTGAAGCCCTCGAGCACGACGCGGGACGACAAGCCGAACTGCACCACAAGGTGCGCGTAGAACTGCCCGAACCAAGCCATCGCCTTCGGCGCACCGTACAGGTTCTTCGCGTCCATGTAGGCCACGTGCCACCCCTGCGCGAGCAGGGCCAGATCGGCCTGCGGTTCGTGACCGAAAAACTCCGTACGCCAGATCCACGGCCGCCCCGGCGCGGGCTGCGCGGGCAGCACCAACAGGCAAGGCCGCCCTGCGACGGTGAAGTCGATCCGGGTGAAACCTTTCCACTCGGAACGCACCGGAACGGACGTGGGCTCGGTCGCAGGCACACGGCCGACCGCGACAAGCAAGCCGGCGAAGGCCAAAAGCATCGGACGGAAGCGCATGTCCGAGCAGCAAACCGCGACCGGCCCGAGGCAAGCGCGAAGCCCAGCGCGGGCTGGCGTTCGAATGGCGGGGGCGCAAAGTGCGCGCGTCTCCGCATGGCCAAGGTCTACTTCTATTACTCCGCGATGAACGCGGGCAAAAGCACGGTGCTGCTGCAGTCGAGCCACAACTACCGCGAGCGCGGCATGCGCACCCTGCTGTTCACCCCCGCCATCGACACCCGTCACGGCGCCGGGCGCATCCGTTCGCGCATCGGGCTGGAGTCGGATGCCTTTTCCCTGGCCGGGGCGGACGACCTCGTCGCGCGCGTTCGCGCCGAACACGCCACCGCGCCGG
The DNA here is from genome assembly GCA_041184765.1 of Verrucomicrobiota bacterium. Lineage (GTDB taxonomy): Bacteria > Verrucomicrobiota > Verrucomicrobiia > Opitutales > Opitutaceae > ER46. The sequence continues at coordinate 1,221 of JBEGJD010000503.1, forward strand.
TCGCGTGCGTGCTGGTCGACGAGGCGCAGTTTCTCACGCCGGAGCAGGTCTGGCAGGTCAGCGACATCGCCGACTCCCTCGACATTCCGGTGCTTTGTTACGGGCTCCGCACGGATTTCCAGGGCAAGCTCTTCCCCGGCAGCGCGGCGCTGCTCGGTATCGCGGACGACCTGACTGAACTGAAGACCATCTGCCACTGCGGACGCAAAGCCACGATGAACCTCCGGGTCGACGCCGAGGGCCGCGGCGTGCGCGAGGGCGCGCAGGTCGAGATCGGCGGCAACGACCGCTACGTCGCCACGTGCCGCCGCCACTTCAAGGATGCACTCGCCGGCCGCATCACCGTGCGGCCTGACGTCCGCTCCCCGCACTGACATGGCCGACTCACACCTGATTTTCCTCGGCACCTACACCCGCTCCGGTGCCAGCCGCGGAATCTATGCCGTGCGGCTGGAAAACGATTCCGGCCGCTTGAGCGGGCCGTGGTTGGCCGCCGAGGCTACCGATCCCGGCTGGCTGGAGTTTTCGGCTGATCGCCGGCTGCTGTACGTCATCCACGGCTCACCCGTGCAGGCCGTTGCCTACCGGTTAGACTCCACCACCGGGCTACTGACTCCACTGAACACCCCACTACCCGCCCCCGGCGGGATGGCGGCTCCCTGCCATCTCGCGCTCAGCCGCCATGGAGATGTGATGCTGGCGGCGAATTACCACGAGGGATTCGTCGCGTCGCTGCCCGTGGTCTCCGACGGCTCTCTCGGCGAGCCCGCGGCGGTTCGCCACACCGGCCGGAGCGTGCATCCGACCCGTCAGGAGAAACCCCACGTGCACTCGGTGACGCTGTCGCCCGACGAACGCTTCGTCATCGTCGCCGATCTCGGAACGGATCGCGTGGTTTCGTACCCTTTGCTCGCCGACGGAAAACTGGGGCCGGCCGCCGCCTCGTTTGCCGCAAAGCCAGGCGCCGGTCCACGGCACGCCAAATTCAGCCGGGACGGGCGGCACCTGCACGTGGTGAACGAACTCGACAACACGCTCACGAGCCTCGCCTACGACGCCGCCACCGGAGCGCTCGGTTTGGTGGGAAGCGTGAACACCCTTCCGGCCGATTTCACGGGAACGAGCACTGCGGCGGAGATTCGCGTGCATCCGGAGGGACGGTTTATTTACGCCTCGAACCGGGGCCACGACAGCATCGCGGTCTTTGACCAGGATGAGACTTCGGGACGTTTGCACCACGTTCAGACCATCGCGTCGGGCGGCCGTACCCCGCGCAATTTCGCGCTCTCCCCGGATGGACGCTGGCTGGTTTGCGGACATCAGGACACGCCGCTCCTGACCGTCTTCGAGGTCGACGCGGCGACCGGTCGCCTGACGCGCACCCCTCACTCCGCCGAGGTTCCGGTCTGCATCTGCGTGGCGTTTTTCAACTAACGCAGCCCCGGGGACAGCAGGTGGGCGCCTTCATCAATCACGCTACTTTTCGGAAAGCCTGCGCACATCTTGCTAATCACTGGGCGTACCTTCGACGCCCCGTTGACTCGCCAAAGCTTACGCTGCCACTCTGAGTTCTCCCTCATGGTTAGCCCCAATACTCCCGAAACTCCGGGGGGCACTGAGCGATCCTCGGTCGCGCCCCGCTCCATCAAGGACGTGGTCATCCGCCTCGCCGGAAACTCGCAGGACGGCATCCAGGCCGTCGGCGGTTTCCTGGCCCGCCTCGCCGGGCGCAGCGAGCAGGACGTGATGACTTACATGACGATCCCGTCGACCATCTCCGGCGGACCGTCGATCTTCCAGGTGCGCATGGGCACCGGTGACATCCTCTCGGCCGGCGACCGCGCCGACATGCTGGTGGCCTTCTACCAGCACAGTTACGACGCCCACATCGGTTCGCTGCGGCCGGGTGGCGTGCTGCTGTACGACAGCGACCACGTGAAGCCGGTCGAGGATGACAAGCGATTCACGAGCGTCGCCTGCCCAATCACGTCCGCCACCGTCGAGGCACTCGGCGGCACGGCCAAGGACAAAGGTAAGAACATCTTCGTCCTTGGCCTGATCGCGCGGATCTTCGACCTCGACGTGCCGAAGCTCACCACGCTGATCCGCGAGCGGTTCGCGGGGAAGAACGAGGACATCGTGCGCAACGCGCTGCTCGGCTTCGACGCCGGCTACGCTTGGCCGCAGAACAACCTGCGCGACCTGTTTTACCGCTTCGAGGCGATCGACCAGGCTGTCGCCCGGTCGGGGCGCGCGCAGATCACCCTCGATGGCAACTCGGCGATCGCGTACGGGTTCATCGCTGCCGGCGTGCGCTACGGCGCGGGTTACCCGATCACACCCTGGTCCTCCATCATGGAGACGCTACGCACCGAGCTGCCGAAATACGGCGGCATCTTTGTTCAATGCGAGGACGAGATAGCATCCATCTCTACGGCCCTCGGCTTTTCCTACACCGGCAGTGTGGCCATTACAGGTAGCGCCGGACCGGGCCTTTCGCTCAAGATGGAAGCCCTCAGCTGGGCGACCATGGCCGAGATGCCGATCGTCGTCGTCAACGTCCAGCGCGGTGGCCCGTCGACCGGCATGCCCACCAACGTGGAGCAGTCGGACCTCATGCAGGCCATCTACGGCAGCCACGGTGACACCCCGCGCGTCGTCCTCGCGCCGAAGAATGTCGAGGACTGCTTCTACACCGCCATGGAGGCCGTGCGCATCGCCCGCGAATACTCCACGCCGGTGCTGCTGCTCACCGACCAGGGCCTCTCCTCGCGGATCGAGGCCTTCGACGAGCCCGAGCTCCCGAAGCTCATGGTCGACGCCAAGGTCGACCGCTCGGAGCGCCCCGCCGACTTCAAGCCGTACCCGCTCGACCGCGTCACGCACCACGCGCCCGCCGGCACACGCATCGCCTCCGGCAAATACCCGACCGTTACCGGACTCGAGCACGACGAGATGGGCCACCCGACGGGCAGCCCGAAGCTCCACGCGCAGATGAACGCGAAGCGCCGTGAGAAGATAAAGGCGCTCGCCGCCACCCTGCCGGCTCCGGAGCACTCCGGCGACGCCGAGGGCGACGTCCTCCTTGTCACGTGGGGATCGAACTGGGGTCCCGGCCGCGAGGCCCTCGCCCGCGTGCAGGCCGCCGGCGTCAAGGCGGGTCACATGCACATCCGCCATGTCCACCCGCTGCCGAACGGCCTCGAGGCCGTCTTCGCGCGCTACCGGAAGATCGTGGTCGCCGAACTCAACGACGAGGGCGTCTACGGTTTCGGCCAGCTCGCCATGATGCTCCGCGCGCGTATCGCCAACCCGGCGATCGTCAGCGTCTGCAAGACCGACGGCCTCACGTTCAAGGTGAGCGAACTGATCGCCGGTGTCGCCCGCCACATCGGCCACGCCGCTCTCCTCGAATCCGTCGGCACCGCCCGCCCGAGCCCCCTCGCGGCACGCTGAAAACACCCCTTCGCAACCCCTACCCGGAAAATCCCATGTCCTCCGCCGTTGCCACCCCTCCCGCTCCCGCGGGCGCCCCGCTCACCAAGAAGATCCTCACCGCCGACCACCCGACGTGGTGCCCCGGCTGCGGCGACTTTGCCGTGCTGGCGTCATTTTACCGCGTCCTCGAGAAGCTCCAGTACCCGCACGAGAAGATCGTGACTTTCGCCGGCATCGGCTGCTCGTCGCGCTTCCCGTACTTCGTCAACACCCACGGCGGCCACTTCATCCACGGCCGCGCGCTCCCGTTCGCCGCCGGCATCAGCCTCGGCAACGACGAGCTCCACGTCTTCGTGTTCGGCGGCGACGGCGACGGCTTCTCGATCGGCGGCAACCACCTCACGCACACCGCCCGCAAGAACGTCCGCCTCACCTACGTGATCATGGACAACTCGGTGTACGGGCTGACGAAGAAGCAGACCTCGCCCACGTCGCCGCTCGGCTTCAAGTCGAAGACCGACCCGTGGGGCGCGATCGACCAACCGATCAACCCGATGCGCACGCTGCTCAACAGCGGCGCCACGTTCGTCGCCCGCAGCCATGCCACCCAGGTCAACCACATGACCGAGATGATGCTCCGCGCCGCGCGCCACGACGGCTTCTCGGTGGTCGAGATCCTTTCCGAGTGCGTGGAGTTCTTCGAGGGTGCGTTCGACGCCGCCGTCCCCCGCAAGGGCGGCAATTGGACGCTGATCGATGAGAAGAAGAACGACGGCTCGCCCGAGGACGCGCAACGTCACGACCCGACCGACGAGATCGCCGCGTTCAAGCTCGCCGGCCAGGCTTGGCCCGGCGCGTTCGGGGTCTTCTACGAGAACAAGTCCCGCGCGACCAAGAACGCCCTCGAGGCAGACCTGATTCGCAAAGCCAAGGAGCGCACCAAGGGCGCCGCTGACCTCGCACTGCTCCAGTCCACCTTCGCGAAGATGCGCTGAGCCGCGGGGAAACCCCTCTCATCCGAAGGCGCCGGAATCCTCCGGCGCCTTTTTTTTAAAACACATTCCTTTCTGCCGCCCGCGAAACCGCGGACTTTCCCGCCAAGCTCGCCCGAAACCACGAGGGTCGGCGATCGCGTGCTTGTCCAACACGGTCTTGGAGGTGCAGAGGCTCTGCTGACGGCGGCGGCGCGTTCCGTCGCCGCTCTCAAACGACGAGGAGAACGTGTGGATCCGGCGCGGCCCACTTCGCATCCTCCGCCGCGATGCTAGGATCATTTCGCATCCACCGCCAGGCCGTGATCGAGGCGCCCTCAGATATCCGCCCGCGTTAGCCAGCGGAAGGAGATGACCTTGAACCGCCGCCCGCCGGCGCGGTTGACCTCGCTCGTAAGATCACCGGGCAAAATCTCGGGAGCATCGGCGCCGTCGAGGTATTCCGGCACACGCTGAACCACCGCCTCGCACCACGCGCGCCCTTCGGTGGCGTTGGTCGCGGGGTTAATCGCCTCCCCGTACGTGCGCACGAGGAACGTGTCGGACCGCGGCGTGAGCACGGGCGCCAGCGCCGTCAGGATGTCGGCCTGGGTGAGCCACTGGGAATTCATCTGCACGGCCGGAAATTCGGTCGGGGAAGTCCCGAACTCCGCGAACTCACCATTGACGCCGGCCTCCTCGATCGCGGCCTCCAGGAGACTCCGGTCGAAACCCTGGGTCCCGCCCGCGAAGAGCGTAGCCGGCGAAAGAACCTCTTCCATCGAGCGGAACGGCCCGCTCTCGGCATGCTTGCGGCGGACAAGCTCCACGATTTTGGCCGCCAAGGCTCCCACCTGCGCGGAGGTGAGCGTGCGCATGCCGCGCCGGAACAGGTGGTTTGCCGCGAGCGGATAATTGTCGGTGCCGGGCAACTGGTAGGTCTCCTGCGCCGACTGGGAGAAACGGAAAAACTGGGCGTCGGAGGATTGGACCGTGAGCTTCTGGGTATCGGAAGCCGTGCCGGTCGATTCCGCCAGGTTCAGGTAGCTGAAGGTCTGCGGCGACGGGAAGCGCACGCCGCGCAGGACAGCGGCCCACGCGGCCACGTTCACCGAGTTCACGTTGAAGGCGCCTGCCTGAAGCAGGTAGCGCGACGAACGGGCCTCCGGCACCGCGCGCAGTTCGTCAGCCGAGACCTTGCGCAAGGCGCGCTGCAAGGGATTCGGCAGGATGAGATCACCCACCGCGTTTTTAGCGGGCGTGACGCCGTCCACGAGTCCGCTGAAAAAGAACCGGTCGAACAGCTCCGCTCCGCGGATACCCGCAACCTCGACCGAAGCTCCCCACGGGTTGCCGATCATGAACGGCCGGAGACCGGGCTGACGGAAGTGTTGAAGCATACCCAACGACAGGATCGGAGCGCGCGGGAGTTCGAACAGAGGCGTGTCCTTCTCGTACGACTTGTTGGAACCGTGCTCGCGGTCGATGAGCCGCTCGTCGTCGCGGATCGTCGTGTAGTTCACGTACACCGACGGATCGTTGCCGTCGGGGGGAACCACGAAGCATTCGGAGGGAATCGAGCGGCGTCGCACATCGCGTCCGGTCGTCGTAAGCCAGGTCCCCGGCGCCTCCGGGGTATCCTTGCTCTCGGCCAAACGGAACACGTAGCTGAACTGGTAGCCGTCCTCGCTCGCGACTTGCGGGGTGGTGAAGAAATTCTGGACGAAAGCCGGTGAGGTCAGCCGGCTCAGCTGCACCGGCTGGACATTGCCGTCCGCATCCCGCCGCAGGACGAAAAGCGTGATGCCGAGGTTCTCCTCGCCCTCGATCTCCAACTGGCACGGATCGTCGCCGTCGACCTCCGCTAGGCCCAACGGACGAATGACGCCCTTGCCAGCATTGTTGAGCGTCTGGGAGTAAAACACGGATTCAAAGCCCTCCGCCGGAACGTCCTCAGGCTTGGAGGTCTCCTCCTTTGAAATCCAGGAGTAGACGCGTCCCGGCAGCCAGGACTGGCGATCCGCATCGGCGGAAGCGCTTACGGTCCACGGCAGGTTGATGCGAAGCGGCGTGCCATAGGCGCTTCCGAGCGAGAAAGAACCGAGGGGACGCGCGCGCTCCGGATTTTCGGAGACGTTATTAACCCGGATGCTCGAGGGCAGGCCAGTCACCTCCACACGCAGGTCCTCGGGCACCAGCGCCGAGGTGTATGGGTTCCACAGCGAGACCATCCAACGCGCGCGAACCTCGAGCGGCTGGTTGCCTTTGCTGCCCCCGGCGGTGCGGACGTTGAAGGTGATGAGGAAATAATTCACGACCGGCGCGACCTGGTGGGCGCCACCGTCGGAAATCAAATGCGGCGTCATCACCACCCGCCGCCGCACGGGGTCACTGCCGTAAGCAGGGGAAATCGAGGGTGGCACTCCGCTATCGGGCGCCGGTGCCGCGGGGTCCTCGGTGTAGGCTTTGTAATTCATCCAGGCCGCGAACGCGTCCCCGAGCAGCGTGGGCGCGAGGGACAGGTCGCGCTTGAGGCCGCCGCGCCGGGTGTCGGCCAGGACGGCCAGGTTGTTGGGCGACCAAGTGTGAAAATACTGCTGGGCGGTGGTGAGCCCGAGTTGGGAGCCGCCGCTGTTCTTCAGGAAGGCGATCTGGGACTGCTGCAGGATCTTCTCCCCGGAGACGAGGGAGGCGTTGTTGTTGTCGCGCGGTTCAAACACCGCGGCGCCCGCGGTGGTGGCGGCCCCCGCGCCGGCGGTCACCTGCTGGCGGAGACGTGCGCGCAGGTCGGCGGAGTCGTAGGGGGCGTAGGTCGCGGCCGTCGAGGTGTCGGGCACGGCGACCGGCGCTTTCACTCCCTGATCCCCCACCCACCAAGCGTAGCGGCCGACGGTGGTGGAGGCGGCGCCGGAACCAGGGACGCCGGGCACGGTGATAGGCACGAGCCGGGCCATCACGTCGTTATTCACCCGGCTCGTGTTGGTCCCGACCAAAGCGACGGCGTTGGTGGCATTCATCGCGGCGCCGGGGACCACCGCGCGGGGTTGAAGGACGCCGGCCGAGTTGCGCAGCTCATTCCCGCTGGCCAGCCAGGCGAGCGGAGTCAGCGGATCATTGTCATCGTCATCTGCAGGATCGGCCGGCCAGACGCCGGTGTAGCGCGCCGTCGAGCCCGTGGCGGAAGCCTCCGCGGTGGCGGTGACGCGGGTATCCGGCCCCGCGTGACGCTGGAGCTGGGCGACGGCGAGGTTGAGGGCGAGGAGCGCGTTCTCGCGGGCCTGGGCCTGCCGCTGGGTGTTGCCGGCGGCGGCGGTCTCGATGCGCGTGTAGGAGGCGAGACCGACGAGCAGGAGCACAATGAACGCCAGCAACGTGACCACGAACAACAGCGCAAAACCGCCCCGCGGACCGCGGGCGGAGGCAAGAGCTGAATCGGCAGGACGGGCGCTCACAACGGTTCGGCGTTGATCACGACGCGGCGGGTGTAGACGCGCGAGTTCTCCTCGGCCACGCCCCACCACCATTGCTGCGCGTTATTGTTGTACTTCTGCGGCACGGACAGCGCGGGAGTCTGCACCTTTTCCAGATTCGCGATCTCCTCCACGCCGGCGTCGGTGAGGATGCGCACCATCACGTCGACGACGTCGGGAAATAGCAGGCGGGGGTTGTAGCCGGAAGCGGAGGACGGCGTGTTCGACGGCAGGCGGGACGCGAGCGGCTGCGGGGAGTTCGTCAACGCACCGGTGGTGGTCGCGGGGAAGATCAGCCGCAGGCCGCCGGGCGCGGAGGCATCGCGAACGTAGGCGCGGATGCCGAAATCAATGACGTTGTCGCCGAAAACCATGTCGAGCGTGCGGACGGCGCCCGGCACCTGGACGCT
>JBEGJD010000504.1:0-5331 GCA_041184765.1 Verrucomicrobiota bacterium
GGGCACCGCGCAGTACACGGCGTCCACGTCGGCGCTCGCGGCGAGCTCGCGGTGGTCGGACGTGACGAGCCGGATCGACGGGAAGTGGTCGCGGAACCACGCGACGCGTGCGGGTGGCAGCGTGCGGCCGCAGAGCGCCGTGATGACCGGGCGCACACCGGTGTCCTCAAGGTGGCACCAGCGCGCGACCGCGCTGGCGATCTCGCGGCCCATGAGACCGGTGCCGATCAGGCCGAGACGGATGGTTTTCATGAAGGGAGTAGGCGGAATTTTTCTGCCCGCGGAAGGAGCGGCGCGCCTCCGTCCCAACCGAAGCTTTGATCAGCAGGAACTGCCTCGAGGTCGTGAGGCGTCTCCGAACGGCTTTGCGAGGGAGCAATCACGGATGGACGCGAACGGGCACGGATGAATGCGGTACGGCTGTAGCCGGGGTCCGGTGACCCCGGCCCATGCAGGAAACGCGACGGCCGAAGGCTGTTCGTAACGCTCTGCGATCCAGATCCGCTGCCTTCGGAACCGCCTTCGGCTGACGGATTGCCGGTATGGGCCGGGGTCACCGGACCCCGGCTACAGCAAGCGATGCACTCCTGATCCGTGTGCATCCGTGTCCATCCGTGGTTAAAACTTCCGTGGGCCATTTCCGGCTCAGTACCCGAGTTCCTTTGCGGTTTCGCCGATCGCCTCGTCGATAAGGTCGAGGCCCTTCAGAAGGGTCGCCTCGTCCATCACGATCGGCGGGCTCATACGAAGGATGTGGCCGGCGGGAATCCACGCGAGGCCCTTCCGGAACGCCTTCTGGTAGACCAGTGTGCCAGCCTTGTCGAAAGGCTCCTTGGTCGCGCGGTCCTTCACGAGCTCGATGCCCATCAGGCAGCCCTTCGCGCGCACGTCACCCACTATCCGGTGCTCGGCCTTCATGCGTTCCATGCGGCGTAAGGCGACTTCACCCAGGTGCGCGGCATGCTCCAGCAGCTGTTCCTCCTCGATCACCTCGGTGGAGGCGAGCGCCGCGGCGCACGCCATCGGGTTGCCGCCGTAGCTGCTGGAGGCGGAGACGGCCTCGAAGCTCTCCTTGTACGGCTCGCGCACGGCCACGCAGGTGACGGGGAATCCGTTGCCGAAGCCCTTGCCGATCGTGACCACGTCGGGGACCACGCCCCAGTGTTCCGTGCAGAGCCACTTTCCGGTGCGACCCCAGCTGGTCAGGACTTCGTCCACCATCAGCAGCAACTTCCGCGCGTCGCAGAACTTGCGCAGCTTCGGGAAGAAATCGTCGGGCGGCATGATCGATCCGCCCCAGCCTTGGATCGGCTCGAGCACGAAGCCGGCCACCGCGCCGACGGTCGCCTTGTCGAGGTACTGGTCGTAGAACGCGAGGTACTGGTCAGTGTCGATGGTCCCGTCGGCCTTCTTCCACATCGGCCGGTAGGTATCGGGACGCGGTACCATGTGCGCGCCGGGCGCGCGTACCGCGCCGTAGACGTGCGAGCGGATGTGGCCGAGCGACACCGCCCCGTAGGTCTTGCCGTGGTAATCGTAGAAGCACGAGACCGTCTCGTGCTTGCCGGTCGCGGCGCGCAGGACGCGGACGCCCGCCTCCACCGCGACGGTGCCCGAGTCGTAGAACTGGAAGCCGTTGAGGTCGCCCGGGAGGATCGACGCCAACTTCTCCACCAGCTTCGTCTTCACCGGCGTGGTGAAGTCGTGCGCGTTCATCAGCTGGCCGGCGGCCCTCGCCACCGCCTCGGTGATCTTCGGGTGGCAGTGCCCGAGCGTCGTCACGTAGATGCCGGAGGAAAAGTCGATGTACTCGTTGCCGTCGACGTCGCGGAGCACGCAGCCCGCGCCCGACTCGAACGCCACCGGGAACAGCTTCACCTGGCTGCTAAGTCCCTTGAAGAACTTGGTGCAGCGGGCGTGTTGGTCGCGCGACAGCGGACCGGGTGGTGGCACGGGCACGTGTGGCACGCGGCGAAGATCGACCCGGGCCCATTCCAGGGTGGAGTTTGCGGAGGAGACGGAGGTGCTCATGGCGGGAAAGTTTTCAGGCGCGGGCGACGACGACCTTCACGCCGAGACGTGCGAAGCGCCTTAATGCGGCGGGCGGCGCGCCGGCGTCGGTGATAAACGTGCCGGCGTCGCCCAGGTTGCCCGAACGGGCTAGGGCGGTGCGGCCGATCTTGGTGTGGTCAGCCAAGATGCAGCACGCGCGGGCGACCCGTCGCATCAGGCGGTCCACCTGCGCGAGCCGGAGGTCGGAATTGTAGAGGGAGCCGTCGAGGCCGAGGCCGTCGGCTCCCTGGAAGGCGAGGTCGGCCGAGAATAACTCGAGCGAGCGCTCGGTCACCGGCCCGGTGAGGTCGGGGCTGCCGCGCCGGATGACGCCCCCGAGCAGAACTACCTCCACGCCGGGCGCATGCTGCAGTTCCGAGGCCACGGCGAGGCTGGGCGTGATGACGGTGAGGTCCCGACCGTCGCGTAGCAGCGCGGCGAGCTCGAGCGTGGTGGTGCCGTTATCGAGGATCAGCGTCTGACCCGGCCGCACGAGCCGGCGGGCGGCGGCGGCGATGGCGCGTTTCGCGCCGCGGTTCGCTTCGCGGCGCTCCCGGTAGTCGAACTCCAGGATCATGCGCTCCGCGAGCACCGCGCCACCGTGCGTGCGCCGCACCTCCGAGCGCGCCTCGAGGTTGGCGAGGTCCCGCCGCACCGTCATGCCGCTCACGCCGAACTCCCGTGCCAGCGCGGCCACGGTCACGCCCGGCCGCTCCGCAAGGCGGCGGCGGATCTGGCTCTGGCGGGCCGAGGAGGGGAGATGCTTCACGGGTCGGTCTGAGCGATGCTCAGACTGTGGTAAGAAATGTCAAAACTGTGTTAAGATGAACAAAGATTAACATTGTCCGAAGAGCTCGTTGAAGCACGCTCCGAGGGCATGAACCAGTCGCGCGGAGAAAGTGGAGGGAACGCGGGTTTGCGGGCCGGCGCCGCCGTTACGGACCTCACGCCGGAGGGCTCCGTCTTCCTGTTCGGCTATCCGCACGTTCCGCGCCTGAGCACCGGCGTCCATGACCGCCTGCAGTGCTCGGCGCTCTATTTGGAAGGTGGCGGGGGGCGGGCGCTGTTTATCGCCAACGACCTGATCTTCGTAGGCCGCAAGCTTGCCGGCGAGGTGCGCCGACGCATCGCCGCCGAAGCCGGCGTGCCCGAGGAAGCGGTCATGATCACGGCGACCCACACGCATTCGGGACCCGTGACGGTCGACTACGTCAGCAACGCCGCCGACCCGGTCGTGCCGCGCACTGACCGCGCGTACCTTCGCCTCATCGGCGAGCGGATGGTTGCCGCCGCCTTGGCCGCCGTGCGCGCCGCCGTGCCCGCCGAGGCCGGGCTTGCGGTGGCTCGCGCGGAGGGTGTCGGAAGCAATCGCCATGACCCCGCCGGCCCTGCGGATCCCGAGGTGCCGGTCCTCATGGCCCGCGCGCGGGCAGGCGGACGCATGATCGCCTGCATGGTGGCCTACGCCATGCATCCGACGGTCCTGCACGAGGATTCCACCCTGATCAGCGGGGACTTCCCGCATTTCACGCGCGCCTTCCTGCAAGCAGGGGTAGTGCCCGCCCATTGTCCGGTGCTTTTCCACAGCGGCGCGTCGGGCAACCAGAGTCCGCGTCACGTCGCGCGCGCTAATACATTCGATGAGGCAAGGCGGCTTGGGGAGAACCTCGGAAGGGCCATCGCGGCCGTGGTGCCGGGTATCGCTTTCTCGGACGCGCTGCCGGTCTCCGCGACGCGTCGTTTCATCGACCTCGAGCCTCGGCGTTTTCCGACTCCCGAGGATGCCGTCGCCGCCGAGCGTGCCGCCCGCGCCCGGTTCGAGGAACTACGCGCTGCCGGTGCCGCGCGGCACGCGATTCGCACCGCGGAGTGCGATTGGTTCGGCGCTGAGGAGACGGCGGAACTGTCACGGGCCGCGCTCGACGGCCGGCTGGCCGAGGCTCTTCGGAAATGCGTTCCCGCGGAGGTGCAGGTCATCGCGATCGGTCCGTGGCGCTTCGTCGGCTGGCCCGGGGAGTTTTTCGTGGAATATGCCCTGGAGGTGCGCCGGCGGTTTCCGTCGGCCTTTGTCCTGACCATGGCCAACGGGGAGCTCCAGGGTTACATCGTGACTCCGGAGGCCGCGGCCCGCGGGGTGTACGAGGCGACCAACGCCGTCTTCGGATCCGAAAACGGACCGCAGTTTGTCGAGACCACGCTCGCCTTGCTCGAGGGCCGGAGCTAGCGCCTCCGTCATGCGTCTGCTGCTCGGCCTCGATCTGGGAACCTCCTATTTCAAGGTCGGACTGTTCTCGCCCGATGGCGCGCTCCGGGGCTTGGGCCGAGTGCGGGTCGTCACCGACACTCCCGTTCCCGGCTACGTGGAATTACCGGTCGAACGCTTTGTTTACCTGCTGCGTTCCGGCCTAGACGAGGCCCTGCGGGCGGCCGGGGCGCGCGCCTCCGACATCGCGGGGGTCTCATATTCGTCCCAAGCGACAACGTTTCTGCTTCTCGATGCGAGCAACCTGCCACTGACGCCGCTGGTGCTGTGGACCGACACCCGCGGGGCGCCAATCGATACGGAGGTCGCGGTGTTCGGTGCTTCGCCGGAGTTTCACCAACGAGTCGGCCACGCCGGATTTGTTGCGGAGTCGGTGGTGCCGAAGCTGCGTTGGTTCCGGCGCGAGCGACCGGAGATCTGGGCGCGGACAGCGAGCGTGATGACGATTTCCGACTACCTCACATTCCTGCTCACCGGTCAGCGCATGGGTGATGCCAGCACGGCGGCTTTTCTTGGCCTGCAGGATTTGCGGACGCGCGGATGGTGGCCGGAGGCCTTCGCGAACCTGAGTCTCGATGGAGCGAAATTTTCCCGGCTGCTAGCCCCGGGGGCCGCTTGCGGGTGCACCGGGACTGCGGCGACCGCGCTGTTCGCTCTGCCACAAGGGGTTCCTTTTGCGGTCGGCGCTATCGACCATCACGCGGCGGCGGTGGGTGCCGGACTGGGTTCGCTCGCCGAGGTGAGCATCTCCACGGGCACGGTGCTGGCGGCGCTGGCGTTGGTGGAGCGGATCGAGCCGATCCCGGGGTGTTATCATGGGCCTCACACCGATGGCCGGCGGTTTTACCGGTTGGCATTCGACGCGGACGGCGCCGGGAAGCTGGAGGACCACCAGCGTCGCGTCGCGCCTGGGCGAACGCTGGAGGAGTTGCTCGCCGCCGCGGACCGAGCGCGGCGCGAGGGAAATCCGGATCCGGTTGAGGCGGGCGTTTTGGAAATACTCACGTCCGTGGCTC
>JBEGJD010000505.1:0-2605 GCA_041184765.1 Verrucomicrobiota bacterium
CACCAGGGGGAGACCGCGGTTTCAACAACACGATCGTTTCCCGCACGCTTTACAAGATGGTGAACCCCGACGCGGAGGAGAAGAAGCTGGAGCCCGTCCAGGTTCGCCTCGGCATCTCCGATGGGTTCTTCACCGAGGTGCTCGGCGGCCTCAATGATGGCGATGTCGTGGTGACCAATGTCACCATGCCGGGCGCGACCGCGCAGGCCGCCCCGCAAGGCGGCATGCAGAATCCGTTCTCCGGCGGCAGCCGCGGCGGCCCCCCGGGCAGCAGCGGCATGCGCGGACCCCGCTGATCCGCCAACCGCGCCCTCCCATGGCACCCGTTGTCCAGATCAAGGACATCCACAAGATTTACGACTCCGGCGAGGTTCCGGTGCACGCCGTACGCGGCGTGTCTCTGGATATCCATCGCGGCGAGATGGTCGCGCTGATGGGCGCGAGCGGCTCCGGCAAGTCCACGCTGATGAACGTTCTGGGCTGCCTCGATCGCCCCACCCGTGGCACGTACCTCCTCGACGGCATCAACATCGCCGAACTTGACCGCAACGAGCTGGCCGATCTCCGGAACCAGAAGCTCGGTTTCGTCTTCCAGGGTTTCAACCTCCTCGCCCGCACCACCGCGCTCGAGAACGTGGAGCTTCCCATGCTCTACGGGCGCCACCGCAAGCACTCCGCCCGCGAGATCCGCGAACGCGCGATGCACTGCCTGGAGATCGTCGGCCTGGCCAACCGTTACGACCACTTCCCGAACCAGCTCTCCGGCGGTCAGCAACAGCGCGTCGCCATCGCCCGAGGGCTGGTCAACGAGCCGCAGGTGCTGCTCGCCGACGAGCCCACCGGCAACCTCGACTCCCGCACCTCCGTCGAGGTCATGGGCGTTTTCCAGAAGCTCAACGAGCAGGGCATCACCATCGTGATGGTCACCCACGAGCTCGACATCGCGAGTTTCTGCAAACGGAACCTCATCCTTCGTGACGGCGTGGTGGTGCGAGACGAACCCGTCTCCAACCGTTCCATCGCCGAGCACGAGACGCGCAAGCTCAAGGAGGCCGAGGCCGCCGCCAAACTCATCGCGCAATCCGCCGCCTGATCCGCTATGCGCTTCACCAACACGTTCCGCGTCTCCCTCCGCGCCCTCCGGCGCAACACGATGCGGTCCATCCTCACCGCCTTGGGCATCATCATCGGCGTGGCCGCCGTGATCACCATGGTCAGCATCGGCAACGGCGCCAAGGCCATGGTCGAGGCCCAGGTCGCCGCGCTCGGCCAGAACCTCATCACCGTCATGCCCGGCAGCTACAGCTCCGGCGGCATGCGCAGCGGCTTCGGCTTCTCCACCACGCTGGTTCCGGAGGACTACGAGGCGATCGCCAACGACATCGAGGACATCGACGGCGCCAGCCCCGAGGTCCGCGACAGCCAGCAGGTGCTCGCCAACGGCCTCAACTGGCGCACCAACGTCAACGGCGTCGGACCCGACTACCCGTACGTCAAGAACTGGCCGCTGACCGCCGGCGCCATGTTCTCCGACCAGGAGGTGAAGTCCCTCGCCAAGGTGGCCGTCATCGGCAAGGTTGTCGCCGAGCAGCTTTTCCCCAACGAGGATCCCGTCGGGCAAAACATCCGCATCCGCAACCTGCCCTTCCGCATCATCGGCGTGCTCGGACCCAAGGGTGTAACCCCGTGGGGCTCCGACCAGGACGACATTGTCCTCGTCCCCTACTCCTCGCACATGCGACGCATCTCGCGGCGCACCAGCGTAAGCTCCATCCAGATCCAGGCCAGCACGCCCGAGACCATCGACAAGGTGAAGACCGCCGTGGAGGACCTGCTCACCCAGCGCCGCCGTGGTCGCGAGCCCGACTTCATCGTCCGCACCCAGGAGGAACTCGCCAACACCTTCACCGCCACCAATCGCACCATGACGCTGCTGCTCGCCTGCATCGCGAGCGTCTCGCTCATCGTCGGCGGTATCGGCATCATGAACATCATGCTGGTTTCGGTCACCGAGCGCACGCGCGAGATCGGCATCCGGCTCGCCATCGGCGCGCACGGAAAGGACGTGCTCACCCAATTTCTCATCGAGGCCGTCCTGCTCAGCACGATGGGTGGAGTCATGGGCGTACTGGTGGGCGTGGGCGCCTCGCAACTCGTCGCCCAGTACATGGGCTGGCCCATCCTCGTTTCCTCGCTTTCCGTGATCATAGCCGTCGGGTTCAGCGCAAGCGTCGGCGTGTTCTTCGGATTCTACCCCGCGCGCAAGGCCGCCCAGCTCGATCCGATCGACGCCCTGCGCTACGAGTGACGCTTCCGCCGGCGCCGTTCGAACCATGCGCCGGTTTTCGATCCTGTGGTTGATCGCCGTGGCCGCGCCTGCGGCGGACCGGCCCGCCATCGAACTGCGCGAGGAGGCGCGCGTCGCCGACGCACGCGGTGACCTTGCGACCGCTCGCCGGCTCCTGAACCAAGCCCTGGCCGCGCAGCCGGATTCGCCTGCTTCGCTGCTCGAACTCGCCGCAATCGCCGCCCGGCAGGGCGACGGCCCGGCCGCAATCGCGGCTTTGGAAAAAATCGCCGCCCTCGGCGCCGCACCGCCCGTGGA
>JBEGJD010000506.1:0-7840 GCA_041184765.1 Verrucomicrobiota bacterium
CCCCCGAGGATCGCAAGGGTGGCCCCCTGCCCCGCCCCCGCGGCATCGAGTCGCAGCGCAGGTTGCCGCGCCCTTATGCTCTCGCGCACCGGCGCGATGACTGCGCTCAAGATCACCCCGGTCGCGGCCAGCCCGGCGATCACGATCGCCACCGTGACCAACCGCCTCGACGCGAGCTGGCCGAACCATTTCTTAAGGCGGAAACTCACGGGAGCTGGCAGCCCTGACACACCGGCCGAGAAGACGCGTCACACTCGCGGGTGTTCAGCAGAAGGAGCACGGCGACACGCCCGATCAAATCCCATCCGTGTTTATCCGTGTTCATCCGTGGTTGCCCAACCGGCTTTTACTAAATCTCCCGCCGCCGGAAACTCACGACCGCCAAACCCGCCGCGGCCGCAGAATAACCCAACGCGTAGAGGGTGACGCGCAGGACGTCTCCTGTCGCCGGCAGGTCCGCCGCAGCCAAGGAGTCCGCGATTTGGAAAACCTGAAAGTCGGGGAATACCGACGAGATGAGCGCGCTGGCGACCAAGCCCGCGGCCGAACCGGCCCGCGCATAGGCATCCTGCGCGAGGTGCTGCAAATGGCAGACCACGAGGACCAGAAACCCGGTGACGACCGAGAAAAGCTGCGACTGCGCGAACGTCGCCACCAGCAGCGTGAAGGCCGCCAGGACCAGCAGCCGCAACCACTGCATCAATCCACCCAGAGCCACCATCGTGTGGCTCACTCCACCGCCGGGCGCCACCGCGTCGGGCAACAGCCGAACGAGCTCCGCTTCGCGCCAGGCCAGCACCAGCGAGAGCAGTCCGGTGAGGAGCGCGCAGAAAACGGCGGAGAGCGCCGCGACTCCGAGGAGTTTTCCGAGTACGAACTCGGCCCGCCACACGGGCTTCGCGAGCAGGGTAAGCGCGGTGCGGTTGTCGACCTCGCTGAAGAAAAGCTGCGCCGTCGCCGCGATGGTAAGCGCCGCGCCCAGGAAGGCCATCGCCCCGAAGCCGCAATCGGCGAGAAACTTCAGTTCCGGCGCGCCGAAGTTGAAATCGCGCAACCACCGCGCGCCGAACGTGAGCGTGAAAGCGAGCAGCAGCAGAAACTGGAAAAAACGCTGACGCGCCGCCTCACGGAGGGTGTTCCCCGCGATCAACCAGGTCCGCAGCAGGGAAAAACGCACCGGGTTCACCGCTTTTCCTCCGGGTTCCGCGTTCCGCGCCCGACGTGCGCGCGAAACACATCCTCCAGCCGCCGCCGCGCCGGCGCCACCGACTCCAGCCGTCTCCCGCGGGACTCCAGCCACGCGCGCAACGCCGCGATCTCCTCCGAAGGCAGCGCGTCGGTCTCGAAGAAAAGCCTCCCCGGCGCTCCGGCGAGTTCCGAGACATTCCCTTCCGCCACCAGGTTTCCCCGGTCGAGGATCGCCACGCGGTCACAGAGGTCCTCGATCTGACCTAGAAGATGCGAGGTGATGAGCACCGTTTTGCCGCGAGACTTAAGCGCGAGGATCAGCTCCGCCATTTCGGCGGATCCGACCGGATCCACGCCGGCGGTCGGCTCGTCAAGAATCAGCAGCCGCGGATCGTGCACCAACGCCTGCGCGAGGCCGATGCGCTGCAGCATGCCCTTCGAGTAGGTCCCCACACGGCGATCGGCCGCTCCGGCGAGACCCACGAGCGTAATCACCTCTTCAACCCTCTGCCGCAACGCCGCGCCAGCCAACCCGCACATGCGGCCGTAAAACACGACCAGTTCACGACCGGAGAGGAACCGGTAGAAGTTGGGCGCCTCCGGCAAGTACCCGACGTCGCGCCGTGCCTCCACCTTGCCACTTGGCACGCCGAAGATCGCGCACCCGCCCGCGGTGGGTTCCAGCAGTCCCAGCAGCAGTTTGATCGTCGTGCTCTTACCGGACCCGTTGGGCCCGAGGAGGCCGAAGATCTCGCCCGGCCGTACGGCGAAGGTTACGTGGTCGACGGCACGGAGCCGCAGACCGCGCAGCCCGACCGCGAAATCCTTCACCAGTCCCCGGATCTCGATCGCGGGCGGCGTGCCCGCCGCTCCGTCTGGCCCCGGTGCACCCATCATCAACGGATTTCGAAGCCCCGGAAAACGGGCGCGCGACGCTCCGACGCTCGCTCCACCTTGCGGATATGCCCGTGCATGCGCTCCTCGATCGCGCCGATGAAGGCGTCCACCTCGGCCTCGGCGCCTTCGGCCTCCAACCGCACGCGGCCGTCGGCCAGATTCTGCACGTAACCCGCCACTTCGTACTCCTGAGCGACCTGTCGCGTGGTGAAACGGAAGCCGACGCCCTGCACGTGGCCGCTGAAGGTGACGGTGGCGTGGTGGACCTCTGACATGAGCGGGCACCCTACGCGCGGTCGCAGCACGTTCAACCGCCAATCTCGCCGGATTTTTAATTGCATTCGCATGCATGCGGCCCTCAGTTGCGCGCAATCGATGAGCGACTTTGAACCGGATGGTGGTTCCGAAGGGCCTTGGGACGAACAGGGCGACCTCGCTTGGACGGAATTTGACTGGGAGCGCTACCTGCGCGGACAGGACGAGGCGGTCAGCCGCTACCTCCGTCATTACGAGGCCGCGCGGGGACAACCCGACCGCATTGATGTCGCCGCGGAAAAGATGGGTTGGGGTGGAGAGGGCTGGACCGAGGACGAGAACCGCGCCGCCGCGGAGGAATCAGCATCGGCCACCGCCGATGATGACGTCTACACCCTTCATAAGAACCCGGTCTACATCTCAACCAAGGCGATCTACGCCAGCCTGGAGCACTCCTGGATGATCCTGGCGGCCAATCCCGCGCGTGTGTCGCCCCCCGCGGCGTTGCGTCTCCTGCAGACTTTCCATCGCGGCGCCAGCCAGGCCACCGAGGCTGTGCACGCCCTTGACTTCGGCGACTACGCGATGGCCGTCAGCCTCTTCAAGCGAGCCCTTGGAGCGCTCAACGACTCTCTCTCCACGCTCGGCGACGACGACACGTGCCGCCACCCCTCCGCGAGGGTATGGAGTGAAGAGGCGCGAGCACGTCTCTTCGACCTCCGCGAGATCTGGCTGCGCGTCATGACCGAATGTCGCGATGAGTTGGAACGTCCCGACGAAGAAGACGACGAGGAACAGAACTGAGGCGGAAATCCGCCTTGCACTTTGAGACACCGGCGTTTGGCTCCGGCGCACTGTCCGGAGAGGTGGCTGAGTGGCCGAAAGCGGCGCTTTGCTAAAGCGTTGTAGGCGTAAAAACCTACCGGGGGTTCGAATCCCCCCCTCTCCGCCAGCCTCCGCCAAGCCCACGGCTGGCAGGCCGAATCCACCGGCTGACTGGCGTCAGCCAACAAAGGGTGCCGCAATCCTGCGGAGGCTGCCCACCGTAGGCTCGGCGAAGGCGGGCCTTAATTTTCGACTGAGTCGCAGGCCACGATCCTGCGCACCAACTCCCGACCATGCGCTACCGCAGAATTTGGGTATTCCGCGGTCTCGCCGAAACCACTCCGCCTCGTGGTGCTCGGCCATGCGCTACGTGAACCTCTTCCAAAGCGCCGCCGCAGAGGCTCTTCAGGCCACGAAGGAGTAATCGTAGGGTTTGCGCATCTCGCGAGCGAGGTAGGCGTTGCCCTCCGAGGCGAAGTCGCCGGTGAAACGTTCGGCCTGGGCATCCCAGCTCAGGGTGCGGCCGGTGCGCATTGAGATCGCTCCGAGGTGGCACATGGTCGCGCTGCGGTGGCCGGTCTCGACGTCGCACACCGGGGCCTGACGCGAACGCACGCAGTCGAAGAAGTTTTCCGTGTGGTTCTTGCTCTCGTAGAGACGAATCGCGCCATCGGGCAAAGGAGCTCTCAGGATCTCCGGATCGCTGGCCTTGATCTGGTCGCGGTTCACCCAGATCCAGCCGTTTTCGCCCTCGAAGCGGATGCCGTTGCGCTGGCCCTCGGCGTTGACCTTGGCCCCGTAAATGGAGTCGTCGCGCGTCGTGCGGATGTTGAGCCGCACCCCGTTTTCGTAGACGTAGTTCACCTCGTACTCGCTGAAAGTCGTGTAGCCCCCCAGGATGGGTTCGGCGAGGATCCGCGAACTCACGGTGCGAGGCGCGAGCAGGCCGATCGCCCAGTAGGCGATGTCGTTATGGTGGGCGCCCCAGTCGGTCATGGTTCCGCCCGAGTACTCGTACCAGAAACGGAACGTGCGGTGGCAGCGCTCGGGCACGTACTCGTGGGCGGCCGCCGGGCCCTGCCAGAAGTCCCAATTAAGTTCCTCTGGCACCGCGGCGGTTTTGAAAGGCCCCTCCCGCAGTCCCGCGGGCAGCCACACGTTTGCCTCGCGCAATTTTCCGATGCGCTGGTTCCGCACCAGTTCGCACGCGAGCCGGAAGCGCTGCGAGCTGCGCTGCTGGGTGCCCGTTTGCAGCACGATACCCGACTTCCGCACCGCGCTGACGAGCCGCCGGCCTTCGTCGATCGTGAGCGTCAGCGGCTTCTCGGCGTAAACATCCTTCCCGGCGCGCGCGCAGCCGAGGTTGACCAGCGTGTGCCAGTGGTCGGGCGTGCCGTTGATGACCACGTCGATGTCGTCGCGTTCCAGCACGCGCCGGAAATCCGCGCAGTCCTCGGGCTTCCGTCCCTCCACGGTGAGCTTTTCAATGGCCGTCGCGGCGCGCTTGCGGTCGACGTCGCAAACGACGCGCACGTCGCCCCAGTTGGCGGCGTTGCGCGCGTCGTTGGTCCCCTGCCCGCCCGCACCCACCAGAGCGATGCCCGGCCGGTCGTTCGGCGAAAGCCGGCGGCGACGCAAAGCTTCAGCGGCGACCAGCTGGCGCTCGGCGAACCAGACCGGCACACCGGAGACCACCGCAAAGGCGGCGCAACGCTGCATGAAACGACGGCGGGAAACGTGGAATTCCTTCATGGGGTAAAGTGCGCCGACGCTAGGGCACCTTTAGCCTCCGGCAAGCCCGCCGAGCGACTCAGCTTAGCGAAAGCTTGTACTCGACCGACTCCCGCAGGGCTTCCCAGCTGGCGTCGATGATGTTGTCGCTCACGCCGACGGTGCCCCAGATGCGGGCGCCGTCGCCGCTCTCGATCAGCACGCGGGTGCGGGCGCCGGCGCCATCGCTGCCCTCGAGGATGCGAACCTTGTAGTCGCGCAGGCCGACCTCGCGCAGGCCCGGATAAGTCTTCTCCAACGCGAGGCGCAGGGCCTTGTCGAGCGCGCCCACGGGTCCGATCTCCTCTGCCACGGTGTGAACGGTCTCACCGTTGACGCGAAGCTTCACCGTGGCCTCGGCCCAGAGCTCGCCGCCGTGACGCTCGATGATGACCCGGTATCCCTCCACCTCGAAGAAGGACCGCCGCTGGCCCAGGTGGCGCGCAACGAGCAGCCGGAAGGAGGCGTCGGCCGCCTCGTACTCGTAGCCGCGGAATTCGCGCTCCTTCAGTTCCTCGATCAACGCCTTCATCTCCGGGCGCTTCTCGTCGAGCTCGATGCCGAGCTCGCGCGCCTTGAGAGCTAGGCTGCTGCGGCCGGCCATGTCGGAGACGAGCACGCGGGTGCGGTTGCCGACGAGGGCGGGATCGATGTGTTCGTAGCTCCGCGCCACCTTCTGGGCGGCGTTGGCGTGCAGGCCGCCCTTGTGGGCGAAGGCCGACTGGCCCACGAACGGCGCCTTCGGGTCGGGCCGGAGGTTGGCGAGCTCGTCGAAGAAAAGGGACAGGTCGCGCAACTGGGCGAGGTTGCCCGCGCACCGGGCGGTGCGGCCCATCTTCAGCACGATATTCGGCAGGATGGTCGTCATGTTGGCGTTGCCGACCCGCTCGCCGTAGCCGTTGACGGTGCCCTGCACGAGCGTCGCGCCCGCGGCCACCCCCGCAAGTGAGAGCGCGACACCGAGACCGCTGTCGTTGTGGCAATGCACGCCGACCTTGTCGGCGCCGAACTCCTTCACCACGCGGGCGACGATCTCCTTGAACTCATCCACCAACGTGCCGCCGTTGGTGTCGCACAGCGTGAGATTCGACGCGCCGCCGCGCACCGCCGCCGCGAGCGTGCGCAGCGCGTAATCCGGATCGGTCTTGAAGCCGTCGAAGAAGTGCTCGGCGTCGTGGATCACCTCGCGCCCCTCGGCGACGAGAAAGCGGGCCGAGTCCTCGATCATCGCGAGGTTCTCCTCGAGGGTGGTGCGCAGGATCTCGGTCACGTGGAGGTTCCACGTTTTCCCGACGATCGTCATCACCGGCATCCCGCTGTCGAGGAGCGTGCGCAACTGCGGGTCCTCCGAAGCCTTCACGCCGGCGCGCCGGGTGGAACCGAAGGCGGCCAGGCGCGCGTGGCGAAGCTTCAGCTTTCGCGCCTCTTGGAAAAAAGTGATGTCGCGCGGATTCGAGCCGGGAAAACCGCCCTCGATGTAATCGACCCCGAACTGGTCGAGCCGCTCCGCAATGAGCAGCTTGTCGGTCACGGAGAAGCTGATGCCCTCACCTTGCGTGCCATCGCGCAGGGTGGTGTCATAGATCTTGACGACGTTGCTCATGGGAAGTGGCGAGCGTTGGCCCGTGATAATCGGGAGGCAAGGGGGCATTTGAAAACGCCCCACCCACGATGGCCCGAGGCGTCAGCGTTGCCCGCGCTCGATCAGCCAGCCGAGCGCACCTTGCGCTGCTCCATGCGAAAGCGGATGCGCGGCGCCATCGCAGACGCCCGCCGCGACGAGCACGCGCCGGAGCGAAGGCGGCAGATCACCGGGGAACCAATGCCGCCACCGCTGTTCCATCGCCTCCGCGGCCAGCCCGTCAGCGGCGGCGAGGGGCAAGAGCCCGTCGCAAATCAGCGTATCGAGCCGCGTGCCGGGGATCGCGCCGCCGCAAACCGACTCGGCCACCTTCTCGCGCCAACCGCCGAAATTCTCCGCCCGCCGCACCGCACCCCCGCCCTCCTTGGGACACGGCCGCGGCAAGGACCGGGCGATTATTCTCCACACGTCCGGCCACGCCGGCACGCGCGCGACCCACGAAGCATACTGGCGCAACCGCACCAGCGGCCGGTTGGCGGGACGCACCCCCTGCAAGCTCCACGCTTCCACCTCGTTCGCCACCAGCGCGACGGGATCGGGCAGCTGCTCGCGCCACTCGGGCAACGGATGCGAGGCCGCGAGCCGTAGCATGGGAGCGCGGTTGAAGCGGTAACCGAGGATCTCCAGCGCAGTCTGGTGGCAAGCCGTCTCCCAGCCGAGCCGGCGCAACCGCAGCCCCGCGAAATGCACTTTCTGCCGCCAACGCCGCACCGCATGTTCCTCCAACAGACGTCGGCGGTCCTCCGCCGGAACCCGCGCGAGTTCGTCCGGCAGGCGTGCCAGCACGCGCCCGGCGAGCTGTTCGACCGCTTCGTCAGCCGCAAATTCCTCCAACCCTCGGTGCAGCAGCGGCAATAACGCGAGCACCGGGATGCTGCGCCCGCCCGTACCCACGGTCACCGAGCCCGGCGGCGGCGGAAATAGCACGACGTGCAACACGACGTCATCATACGCGCGGTCGCGCACGTGCCCGTGGGCGTCCCAATCGGAAGCGTGCAGGTGCAGCTCCACGTCGCCCGTGACGACTGGCGTGCTTTCGCTCGACCCGAACCGAAGGCGGGCCTGCCGGAAATCGGGACCTCCGAGCAGATTCCAACGACCCGGGCTGAGCACCCGCACCCGGCGTCCGTCCGGCAGCCGCGCCGCGGCGCGATCAAAGTCACCGCGCAGCCAGATCTTCTGGAGCAGCCGCTCCGGAAAGGAAAACGCGCCGTGGAGTCCGTGGAGCTCCGCGACGCAGGGATCGGTCCCCGCGATCACGAC
>JBEGJD010000507.1:0-14493 GCA_041184765.1 Verrucomicrobiota bacterium
TCGCGGCGTTCCGCGCCCGCGCCCTTACGCCCGACGCCCCGACGATCCGCGGCACCGCGCAGAACCCCGACGTCTACTTCCAAGGCCGCGAGGCGGTGAACCGCTACCATGCCGCTGTGCCCAGTCATGTGCAGGCGGTGATGGACCGGTTCGCCGCGGCAACCGGCCGGCGCTACCGGCTGTTCGAGTACCACGGTCACCCGCAGGCTGAGCGCGTGATCATCGCCATGGGAAGCGCGGTCGATACGATCATAACCACGGTGGACTGGCTCGTAGAGAGGGGTGAGCGGGTGGGGGTCATCGCCGTGCGGTTGTTCCTGCCTTTCGACACCGCGGCCTTTCTCGCCGTGCTGCCGGCGTCCGCGCGCTCCATCGCGGTGCTGGATCGCACCAAGGAGCCGGGTTCCCTCGGCGAACCGCTTTACCTGAATATCGTCGCGGCTCTCGCGGGTGGCCGGCTTGGTGCGGCTCGGGTCCCGCGCGTGGTCGGCGGCCGTTACGGACTCGGCTCAAAGGAGTTCACCCCGGGCATGGTGCGGGCGGTTTTTGAGCACCTTGCGGGAACATCCCCACGCCACGGTTTCACGATCGGCATCTTCGATGATGTGACGGGCACGTCGCTACCCTTCGACGAGAGTTTCGACCTCGAGCCCGCGGACATGCGCCGCTGCGTGTTCGTGGGTCTGGGCGCCGACGGTACGGTCGGAGCCAACAAGAATTCCATCAAGATCATCGGCGAGCAGACCGAAAACCACGCCCAAGGGTACTTCGTGTACGACTCGAAGAAGTCGGGTTCGATGACGATCTCGCACCTGCGGTTCGGCCCGCGGCTGATCCGCGCTCCCTACCTGATCCGCCAGGCCGGCTTCGTGGCGTGCAGCCAGTTCCACTTTGTCGGGCGCGTCGACCTCCTGCGCTACGCGGCGCCCGGCGCGACGGTGCTGCTCAACTCGCCGTATGCGCCTGCGGAGACCTGGACGCGCCTGCCGTACGAATGGCAGGAGGAGATTATCGCGAAGGGTCTCCGGCTCATGGTCATCGACGCGACCAAGGTCGCGACCGCCTCCGGCATGGGTCGGCGCACCAACACCGTGCTTCAGACCTGCTTCTTCGCCCTCTCCGGAGTGCTGCCCCGCGACGAAGCGATCGCGCAGATCAAGGCCGCCATCACCAAGACCTACGGCCGCAAGGGCGACGAGATCGTGCGCATGAACCACGCCGCCGTGGACGCCGCACTCGCCGGGCTTCACGAGGTGCCGGTTCCGGCCGGGGTTGACGCCGGTGCGCGCGTCACTTTGCCGCCGACCTACGAGGGAGAGTCCGATTTCGTGCGTCGGGTCACCGCGCGTCTGCTGGCCGGGGAGGGCGACCTCCTGCCGGTGAGCGCGATGCCGGTCGACGGCTGCTGGCCGACGGCGACCTCGCGCGTGGAGAAGCGCAATATCGCGCTCGAGGTGCCCGGTTGGGACCCCGCGGTCTGCATCCAGTGCAACAAATGCGTGCTGGTGTGTCCGCACGCGGCGATCCGCGCGAAGTTCTGCGCGCCGGAGGACCTGGCGGGTGCGCCCGACGGATTTCTGTCGGCCGCGTTCCGCTCCACGGAGCACCCCGGGCAGCGCTACACGCTGCAGGTCGCCCCCGAGGATTGCACCGGGTGTTCCCTCTGCGTGCAGGTGTGCCCGGCCAAGGACCGCGCCAACCCGCGTCACAAGGCGATCGACATGGTGGCACAGCCGCCGCGCCTGGAGCGTGACCGTGCCGCGTGGGATTTCTTCCTGCGCCTGCCGGATCCGGACCGCGCGTCGCTCGACACCGGCACCGTCAAGGGATCCCAGTTCCTGAGGCCCCTGATCGAGTTTTCGGGCGCATGCGCCGGCTGCGGTGAGACGCCGTACCTGAAACTTCTGACCCAGCTTGTAGGTGACCACCTGCTGATCGCCAACGCCACCGGTTGCTCATCGATCTACGGGGGCAACCTGCCGACCACCCCGTACTGCCGAGACTCCGCCGGCCGCGGACCGGCGTGGGCCAACTCCCTGTTCGAGGACAACGCCGAGTTCGGACTCGGCATCCATCTCGCCGTGCAACGGCGTGGCGCTGCCGCGCGGGAGTTGCTGGCCACGATGGCGCCGAGGGTCGGTGGGGATCTTGCCTCCGAACTCGCCGCCGCCGATCAGTCCGACGAGGCCGGGATCGCGGCCCAGCGCGCGCGGGTCTCCCGGCTCAAGGAAAGCCTGCGCGGCGACAGCTCGCCGGAAGGCCGTCGTTTGCTCGCGCTGGCCGACGATCTCGTTCGCCGCACGGTGTGGATCGTCGGAGGCGACGGCTGGGCCTACGACATCGGCTACGGCGGCCTTGATCATGTCCTCGCGTCGGGCGAGGCGGTGAAGGTCCTGGTGCTCGATACCGAGGTTTATTCCAACACTGGCGGGCAGTCGTCCAAATCGACGCCGCTCGGCGCGGTGGCGAAGTTCGCCGCAGGAGGGAAAGGCGTGGCGAAGAAAGACCTCGCGCTGATGGCGATGCAGTACGGCCACGTCTACGTCGCGCGGGTCGCGTTCGGGGCCAAGGACAGCCAGACGCTCGCCGCGCTGCGTGAGGCGGAGTCGTATGATGGACCGGCACTGATTCTCGCTTACTCGCCGTGCATCGCGCACGGGTATCCGCTCCATCTCGGCGCCGAGCAGCAGAAGCTGGCGGTCGATTCGGGCTATTGGCCGCTCATCCGCTACGATCCCCGGCAGGCGGGCGGGGGGAAGAATCCGCTGCGGCTGGATTCCGGCCCGCCCAAAGCCGAACTCGGCAAGTTCATGGCCAACGAGACACGGTTCGCCATCCTGCGGAACATCGCGCCGAGCCGCGCCGACGAGCTCCTCGCGCAGGCCCAGGACCAGGTGCGGCGCCACTACGCGCTCTACGAGAAACTCGCCGCGCCGGCTTCCGCCGCCCTGGTGTCCCAAACCCCGCCATGAACCTCTCGACCCGTTACCTCGGGCTGCAGCTCGCCAACCCGATCGTCGTCGGGGCGTCGCCTTTCTGCGACAACGTCGCCGTCGCCCGCCAGCTGCAGGACGCCGGCGCCGCCGCGCTCGTGATGCATTCGCTTTTCGAGGAGCAGATCGAGGCCGAGCAGCGCGCGCTGGTCCATCACGTCGAGACGCCCGCGGAGAGCACCGCCGAGGCCACATCGTACTTTCCGGATTACGCGGAGTACCAGCTGAGCCCGGACAATTACGCGCGGCAACTGGGTCGACTGAAAGCGGACCTCACCATTCCCGTCATCGCTTCGCTCAATGGCGCCCGGCCCGGCGGGTGGACGGACCACGCGCAGCGGCTCGAATCGGCGGGAGCGGACGCCCTGGAGCTGAACCTCTACCAGCTCTCGATCGACCGCGCCGTGGACGGCCAGGAAATTGAGGAACGCATGCGGGAGACGGTGGCGGCGGTCACGCGTTCCGTGCGCATTCCGGTGGCGGTGAAACTCTCCCCGTTCCACGCCGCTCCCGCGAACTTCGTCGCACGGCTGGAGGCGGCCGGTGCGGCGGGGGTCGTGCTGTTCAACCGCTTCTACCAACCCGACTTCAACCTCGAGGAGCTCGAGGTGCAGCCGGCGCTGAAGTTGTCGGAATCCTCCGAGCTTTTGCTGCGCCTGCGGTGGCTCGCGATCATCTCGCCGCAGGCGCGCTGTTCGCTCGCGGCGAGCGGCGGGATCCACGCCGCGGAGGACGTCATCAAGGCTCTGCTGGCCGGCGCGCATTGCACGCAGGTGGTTTCGGTGGTCCTGCGGCACGGTCCGCGCGTCATCTGCTCGTTGCTCGGCGGACTCCGGCAATGGATGGAGGAGCGGGGGTACGAGGACGTCAGCCAGTTGCGGGGTGCCCTCAACTTGAGCCGCTGCCCCGACCCCGCGGCGCACGAGCGCGCGAACTACATCCGGATTCTGCAAAGCTGGCGCGTCTAGGCTAATGCTCCCTTCGAAATCCCCGCCGGGGCGATTGAAACAAACGGGTCGCCACAAGCCGGCGGATCGCCCCACGGTGAAGGAGAAACCCCGCTATCCCATGCGACTCCCCGTCCTCCTCCTGCTTCCCCTCACTTTGGTCGCGGCCCAGCCGCAGCCGCCGATCCCCGCTGACCGCTGGTCCCTGCCCGCGGATGAGACGGGCCTGCCCGGCGAGGGCGCGCTCCGCCGCTACGATGCCTACGTCCGGCGCTGGCACGATGCCCGACAGGAGTGGGCCGGGCGCGTCGCGGCCGACCAAGGCGCGGTGGTCTTTCTCGGCGACTCGATCACCCAAGGGTGGGGGAACGACTTCAAGGGTGTGTTCACCGGCATGAAGCTGGCCAACCGCGGCATCGGCGGCGACACCACGCGCGGGATGTTGATCCGGCTGCAGGAGGATGTGCTCTCGCTCAACCCCGCGGCGATCGTGCTCCTGCTCGGCACCAACGACCTCGAGGTGGGCATCGCGCCCGAGGTTGCCGGCCGGAATTTCGCCAAGATCACCGCGGCGATCAAAGCCCATAACCCGCGCGTGCCGGTGGTGGTTTGCCGGGTGATGCCGAGCGCGGCCGCGAAGAAACGCCCCCGCGAGGCGATCGCGGCCCTCAATGCCGTGTTCGAGGGCGTGGTGCGCGGCGACCCGCAGTTCACGGTGATCGATACGTGGACCTTGTTCGCCACCCCCGAGGGCGACATCGACGCCGCTTGGTCCAAGGACCAGTTGCACCTCAACCCCGAGGGCTACGCCCGCTGGGGCGCCGCGCTGCGGCCCATTTTCGCGACCCTCGGCTTCCTGGACACCGCCCCCGACACTTTCCAGCCGGAGCCGGGCTTCACGTTGCTGTTCAACGGCCGTGATCTGACCGGCTGGGGCTTCCGCGCGACCGCGCCGCGCCCGGCCGCCAAGAAAGCCAAGGCCGACGCCCCCGTCTTCGCCGAGGTGAAGGCGGCGGAGAAGTTCGACGGCAAGGTGGCCACCGGCGACGGCCGCTATCGCGCGATCAACGGCCGCCTCGTCGTCACGACTCCCGCCGAGG
Source organism: Verrucomicrobiota bacterium (assembly GCA_041184765.1). Classification (GTDB taxonomy): domain Bacteria; phylum Verrucomicrobiota; class Verrucomicrobiia; order Opitutales; family Opitutaceae; genus ER46. Next base: position 5,041 of record JBEGJD010000507.1, read on the forward strand.
GCCGGCGTATCCAACAGCTGTGGACCACGCGCGAGTTTCCGGAGGATTTCACGTTGAAGCTGGAGTTCCGCGCGACGCCCAACGCCGACAGCGGCGTCTTCATCCGGCAGCCGCAACTGCAGTGTCGCGACTACCCGCTGGCCGGACCTTACAAGGACCTGAAGCGCTACCGCGCGCAGGATTGGAACGAGCTCGTGGTCACGGTGCGCGGCGGTGTGGCGCGCGCCGAATGCAACGGCGAATTACTGACCGACAACTTCAAGGTGCCGGCCACCGGCGGGATCGGCCTGGAGGGCGATCGCGGCCAGATGGAGTACCGCCGCATCCGCGTCGGGCCGCCTTCCCAATAATCCCGTCGCACGCCGCGGTCGCTCCGCTTGACACCTTTTTCGCCGAGGCTCTTTCTTCCGATCCTATGGCGAACAAATCCGACAAGTGGCCGGTCAATGTTCCGGGTAAGTTCTACGTCGATCAGCAGTGCATCGACTGTGACCTGTGCCGTGAGACCGCTCCGGGCTCGTTCTCGCGCTACGACGAGGGCGGCTACAGCTACGTGATGAAGCAGCCGACGACGGAAGAAGAAGTCGCCCAGTGCATGGAGGCCCTTGAGGGCTGCCCGGTCGAGGCCATCGGCAACGACGGCGACGCCTGAGTCCAGAGCGCATCCCGCGAAGAAACGCGCCCCGGTTCTCCGGGGCTCTTTTTTGCCCCCGACAAGTTGTTAAGTCAGTAAACCATCTGTTGTGAACAACTCGCTTTCACCTCTTTCGCTCCTTTTCGCGGCGCTGCTTTCCACCGCGCTCGGTGCCGCTCCGGTCCCCGCCGCTTCCGCGGTCTCCGCGTTGCCCGGCTTCGTGGTCACCGCACCCGCCGTCGCGAATCTCGCGCCCGCCGGCACGTTCGCGATGCCGGTGACCGCGTTGCGCTACGAGCCGCGCGTTGATCTCCAGGCCCGCAACCTCGCGGAGGCCCAGGCCGATATCACGCTGCGCGGCGGAACCTTTGAGACCACCGGCTACCGACTGGGAGCCCTCTCACTGGCTGATCCCCAGACCGGCCACTACCTCACCGAACTGCCATTGGCGCCCGCGATGCTCGGCGTGCCTCAGATACTGGCCGGTGCCGAAGCCGCCCTTGGGGTCAGCAACGCCACCGCCGGCGCGGTCGCGCAGGCTTGGCGTCCCGTCGCCACCGGGGGATTCGTTTCCGTTGGCGCCGGGCAGTTCGCGTTGCGGCGCGCCGAGATCTTCGGCGGCGCGGTTTCGTCCGCCGGTCTGGGCCTCGACGTCGGCCTTTCCCGTTCGCAGTCCGACGGAGCCGTGCGTTTCGGCGACCATGACTTCAACCGCGCGAGCGTTCGCCTGCAGTCTCGCACAGCCGCGTCGCAGACCGACGCCGCCCTTGGCTACCAGGGTAAACGCTTCGGTTGGCCCAACCTCTACACGCCGTTCGGGTCCCCCGAGTCGGAGAATTTGCAGACGCTGCTGCTCGCGCTTAATCACCGCGTCGAGCTCGGCGCCGATAACGGTTGGGAGGCCGCGGTGGTCCATCGCCGGCATAAAGACGACTACGCTTTCAACCGCTTCGCCCCGCTCGGGCCGGTACATCCGTTCCAGCACACGACGTGGGTGACGGCGGGTGCGGCCGAGGGTCGTTGGCGGCGCGCGGACTGGACGTTCCTGACTCGTGGAGAGGTGCAGACTGACCGCATCGCTTCCACGTCGCTGACGTTCGGGCGTTATCGTTCCCGGGTGCTCACCAAAGCTGCCGCGGCGGCGCGGCGCGAATGGGCCGTGGACGGCGGGCGCGGCTGGTTGCGGCTCGGTTCGGCGCATGACGACAGCAACCGGGACGACGGCGTCTGGCTGCCGGTGGCCGAGGCGGGGCGAACGTTTTACTCCGGACTGCTTCGCGGCGCGCGCGTCGGTTACGCGGAGACGTCCCAGTTGCCGAGCTACACCGCCCTGAACGCGAGTCCGGCTTCAGGTCTCTTTCGCGGCAACGCGGGCCTCGGACGTTCGGCGAGCCGCAACCTCGAGGCTGCCGCCACAGTCGCGGCGGCGGGATGGTCGATCGAAGCTGTGGCCTTCATGCGGCGTGACGACGCCTTGGTGGATTGGACCTACCGGCGCGGCGTGACCGCGCGCACGGCCAATGCGGTTGACGTGCGCGTCAGCGGTCTGGAGTGGGTCGCGCGGCGCAGTTGGTCGGGTTTCGACGTGGTCCTCGGGCACACGTGGCTCGGGAAAGGCGCGGATTACCGCGGGGCGGCGGTCGATGCCAGTTTCTACGCGTTGAACCACGCGCGCCACCGTGTCACCGCGGCGATCACGGCTCGGCTCACGCCGCGGCTCGAAGTGCGGGTGGACAACTCGCTGCGCTGGCAGGCTCCCAATCTGCTGCGCGTCATCGGCGGCGATCGCGCGATCCACACGGCTGCCGGGCTGTATTTCCGTCCGGAATTGCTGCGCGGCGTCGAGTTGGCCGTTCACCTCGACAACGCCTGGGATGAGAATTTTCAGGAGGTTCCCGCGGTACCGGCGGCGGGCCGACAGCTGTCGTTCTCTGTCGCCCGGCGCTGGTAGCACGGTGGGGTTTCCGTGCCGCTCCCTCCCAGGAGTACCAGAGCCAATTCACGCTTGGTCCGTTCTCCCTCGCTCACTCCCATCCGACTCTGATGACGTGATGCGCCTGCCGGGCAGGCTCGCTTTTCCCTCCCGGCGCGGCGCCGAGCCCATTGCGGTTTGACAACGCGGACGCCGCACGGGTTTGTCCGCGGCGCATGCAGAATCCTTTTTTGGGCGACGAGTTCGCGATCCGCTGGGCGGCGATGACGCCGGCGCAGGTGGAGCCGGCGGTGGATGAAGCGATGGCGCGCGCACAGGCCGCGCTTGACGCGATCACGGCGGAGGTAACCGCGCCGACCTTCGCGAACACGTTCGCGGGATTGGAGGCGGCGACGGAGCCGCTGAACCGCACTTGGGCGAAGGTGAGCCACCTGCAGTCGGTGGCGGACTCGCCCGAGTTGCGTGAGGCACACAACCGCGTGCTGCCAAAGGTCACGGCTTTCTACGCGCGCATCCCGCTTAGCGCGCCCCTGTGGCGGCGGTTGAAGGCATTCGCGGAGTCGTCCGCGGCGGCGGGTGTCTTCGGGGTGGCGCGGCGGCTGATGGAGGAGACGTGCCGGGATTTCCGCGAGGCCGGCGCGGATCTTTCAACGGAGAAGCGAGCCCGGCTGGAGGCCCTGCAAGGCGAACTCGCGGAGGTGACGCAGAAGTATTCCGAGAACGTCCTCGATGCCACGAACGCCTGGGAAATGGTCGTGCCGCCGGAGGCGGAGCATCGTCTCGCGGGATTGCCGGCGCACGCCAAGGCGGCGGCCGCGCGGTCGGCCGAGGCCAAGGGGAAGACCGGTTGGCGGTTCACGTTGCACCAGCCCTCGCTCGAGCCGCTGCTGACGCATGCCGATGACGCCGACCTGCGGCGACAGGTTTGGCAGGCGAGCGCGGCCGTCGGGTCCGCGGAGCCGCACGACAACGCCCCGCTGGTGGCGCGCATTCTACGGCTAAGAGCCGAGAAAGCGGAGCTGCTCGGCCAACCCGATTTCGCCGAGGCGGTCCTGCAGCGGCGGATGGCGGGCAGCGGCCGCCGGGCACTGGATTTTGTGGAGGATTTCCAGCAGCGCTGCGCGGCGCGGTTCGCGCAGGACGCCCGTGAGTTGGAGGAGTTCCGTGCCTCGCGGACCGGCGGTGCGCCGTCGCGGCTGGCGCCGTGGGACATCGCCTACTGGGCGGAGAAGCTTCGCCGTGAGCGGCACGATTTCGACGAGGAGGCGCTCCGGCCCTATTTCCCGCTGGAGCGCGTGGTGGACGGCATGTTCACGCTGGTTTCACGCCTCTTCGGCGTGCGCATCACGGCGCGGCCAGCCGGCACGGCCGAGGTCTGGCATCCGGAGGTGACGCTCCACGACCTGCATGATGCGGCTGGCCGGCACCTTGGCTCGTTCTACACCGACTGGCACCCGCGGGAGTCGAAGCGCGGCGGTGCCTGGATGAACTACCTCATCACGGGCGGTCCCGGGCTGCAGGGCCGCGCGCCGCACCTCGGGCTGATGTGCGGCAACCTCACTCCGGGTCGCCCGGCGCTCCTCAACCACCGCGAGGTTGAAACGATCTTCCACGAGTTCGGGCACCTCCTGCACCACCTGCTGGGCGAGGTGGAGTTCAAGTCGCTCAACGGGGTCAATGTCGCGTGGGACTTCGTCGAGCTGCCGTCGCAGATCATGGAGAACTGGACCTGGGAGCGCGAGGCGCTGGATCTCTTTGCCCGGCACCACGAGACGGGCGCGCCGATTCCGGAGGACCTGTTTCAACGTATGCGGGCCGAGCGGAAATTCCGCGCGGCCAGCGCAACCATGCGCCAGGTGGCGTTCGCGAAGCTCGACCTGCTGCTGCACCGGCGCGCCGCGGAGTTCGCCGCCGCGCCCGACCTCGAGGCCGCGGCGCGGGCGGCGATCGCCGACTGTCTCATCCCCACCCAACCGCCGGCGCCGACGATCCTGCGGCGCTTCACGCACATCTTCGGGGACCCCGTCGGTTACGCGGCCGGCTATTACTCGTACAAGTGGGCGGAAGTGCTCGAGGCCGACGCCTTCGGCCGCTTCCGGCGCGAGGGACTCTTCAACCCCGCGGTCGGTGCGGAATTCGTCCGGACGATCCTCAGCCGCGGAAATTCCGCCCCGGCCGCCGACCTGTTCCGCGAATTCATGGGCCGCGACCCCGACCCCACCGCGCTCCTCGAGCGCGCCGGACTTGTCGCCTGAGGCGGTCCGACGGGAGAACTAGGGTAAAAGGTCGCGATCGATTTCGAGAATCGCGATGGAGCAGCCGGATTCTTGACGCGATTCGTTGCCTCAGGGAGGAGCATGCGTGCGTTACCCACGAGTTGCATTGGTGGCCTGCTTTTTGGCCGCGGTTTTGGCGTTTGGTTTGTGGCGCGGGGGGCGTAGGGCGGCCGCGCCTCAAGCGGATCCTCCCGTTGCCACCGCAACCCCGACCTCGTTCGTCGATCCGTCGCGTTCGTCCCCTCGCATGGGGGCGCCGCTTAACCCCGCCGTTTTGTCACCAGTACTGGCGCCGCCGGACTCGCCGATCGGCCGTTTCCAATCGTGGACGCAACGTTATCTCTCCACATCAAGCCCCGAAAGGGCGCAATTGATCCCCGAGGGGGTGCGGCTGGCGAAAGAGCGGCGTCCCGTCATGAAGGGATTGATCGTGGCGAATCCGCGGGAAGCTCTGCGTCAGGCCGTTCCCATGGTGGTACGGCAGGAACTTCCCTCCGAGGTGCTCGCGCAGCTGGAGGATCGTGTGGCCGGTCGCGCGCAGCTTCGCACCTACCAATCCACCCCGCTGCCCGGTGAGCCTCAGAGTCAACCGCCCGTGCTGCGGATGGCGGAGTTTGAAAATGGCCCCACTTACGAGGCTTACGTTTACGGCCGCCGTTCGGCGTCGATGCTCTGGCTGCCCAACGCTTCACTGAACGGCGTGGCGCTTGATCGTCAGCTCGCGGTCAACGAGAGCCCGCTGCGCCCGCTCGAGATCGGCGAGCGGCCGCCGGCCGGCAAGCCCGCGGTCGAAGTGTGCCCCGTTTCGGGCAAAACGACCCTCGCGGTCGCGCCCACGGCAGCCATCGAGGACAGCACCCCGGCAGTGGAGGCCTACAACGAGATCGTCTACCTCTGCAACGGCAGCCATGTCGTTTTCTTTGAGGAACAGTTGATCCAAGGCGAGGGTGCGACCGGCGGCCCGCAGCGCTTTACCGGTATTCTTCCCGCCCGGCCTTCGCCCTCGCTGGGCGAACTGCGCGTGCTCTACATTCCAATGACCTTCGCCGATCAGAACCAGGTGCCGGCGACCGAGGCCCGTTGCTACGAGGTGATGCGTGACGTCGCTGATTTCTTCTATCGATCCTCCTACGGCCGGCTTTCGTGCCAGACCACCGTTTCTCCTCCCATCCGGCTACCGCACAACGAGGCCTGGTATGTTCAGAAGGACACCTCTGACGGCGTCAGCAAGGAGATCGACGGCCTTGGCCTTGAGCATCAGCACGCCCGCGACGAGGCCGCGAAACTCGGCTATGACGCCAACGACTACGATGCCGTGGTTGTCCGGCTCTCGGGCGGACCGCGCCCGACGGGAGGATGGGGAGGCGGTTCGAGTGTATGGGTCTACTCCGACTCCGTCAGCATTGTGGCGCACGAGCTCGGCCACTGTTTCGGGCTGGCTCACGCCAATTTCTGGGACACCGGCGGCGCGAGTTCCATTGGATCCGGGAGCAATCAGGAGTACGGCAACATCTTCGACGTCATGGGCGGAGGCTCCTTTCCCGCGAACCAGTACAACGCGCAGGCCAAGAACCAGATCCGGTGGCTGCCGGACGGCTTTGTGCAAACCATCACGGCGAGCGGGGTCTACCGCATCCATGCTTTCGACCAGACGCGGCTCGATCCGGCCAAGCGCTACGCGCTGAAGATCGTGAAGGACAATCAGCGCGTGTACTGGGGCGAGGTGCGGCGACTGTTCGATGACCTCAATCGTTGGGTGGCCAACGGTGTGATTCTGGGTTGGAAGTGGCCCCTCAACAACGGCTCCAACATCCAGCTCATCGACACCACCCCTCAATCGCCGGGTGGAAAGAACGACGCTCCGATCGTGGCGGGCCAGACCTTCTCCGATTTCGAGGCGGGCATCCATCTGACGGTTCTTTTCGTGGACACCGACGCTGGTGGCGAACGCAGCGCCGAGGTACGCGTGACCTTCGGGTCCTTTCCGACCAACGCCGCTCCCTCGCTTTCCGTGGCCGCCTCCGCCGTGAATATTCCCGTCGGCGCCGCGGTTACCTTCACCGCCACGGCGAGCGATCAAGATGGCGATCCCTTGGCCTACCAATGGATCTCATCTGACAACACGAGCCCGGCGATCGCGGTCGTCGGGCCGAATGCGGCCACCTTCACGCGGGCTTTCAGCTCCGATGGACAGTACGTCATCACCTGCATAGTCACCGACGGCAGGGGCGGCCGGGCCACGCGCAACGTGCTTGTAACCGTTGGCGCCGCCGGTTCCCGTTTCGCCATCTCCGGTCGGGTGACGGCCGAGGGCAAGGGGGTGCAGGGGGTCTTCGTCTCGACGGGATCCGGCAACGGAGTGCCGACCGACAGCGCGGGCTACTACACCATCCCGAATCTGGTCGCGGGCACCTACACCGTCGCGCCTCTCCTTTACGGATATTCGTTCAACGAGCTGTTCAACAACGGCGTGCTGGTCGGCCCGAATTTCACGGGCGCGAACTTTGCCGCTGAGCTTCAGCCGACGGTCTCGCTGGTGGCGTCCACGCCGTCAGCGCTTGAAGGCGGTTTGGTGCCCGGAAGGTTCACGCTCACGCGCACGGGACCGGATGCCGATCCGCTCACGGTGAACCTCGTTCCTCCCTTCGGCACCGCCACCCTGACTACCGACTATGCACTGAACCCGACTCCCACGTCGGGTACACCCTATCAATCGGTCACAATTCCGGCCGGAAGCAGCACGCTTGAAATCGCGGTCACTCCCGCGAACGACGCGCTGGCGGAGGGGCCCGAATCGGTCGTGCTCCAGCTCGGCCTGAGTCCGGACTATGTGATCGCGGGCAACCCGGCAGCAACCGTCACGATCGAGGACGATGACACCCCGCTGCCGCGGGTTTCGATCACGGCGGAGACATTTGCGGCGCGGGAGGGTCCCGCGCGTTCCGCCAGTTTCACCTTCGCGCGGACCGGCGCGACAGCCTCCCCGCTCACCGTCAATCTCACGTACGCCGGCACCGCGACGTCCGTAACCGACTACGCGGCGCTTCCCGTGTCCCTGACGATTCCGGCCGGTGCCGCCACGGCCGTCCTGGTCGTGCTGCCGGTCGATGATGCGATCGCCGAGGATTTCGAGACGGTCGTGGCGACGGTGTCAGCCGGCTCCGCTTACCTTGTCGATCCGGCCGCCGGCTCCGCCACCATCGTTATTGAGGACAATGATCAGCAGGTTGTTTCCCTCGAGGTTACCGACCCGACCGGGACTGAGATCAATCTGGCGGTTCCGGGGGCCGTGCCGGATCCGGCGGTGTTCGTCGTGACGCGCGCGGGGGATGTCTCCCAGCCGCTCACGATCTACTATGCGCTCGCGGGCACCGCGCTGCACGGTGTCGATTACGAGTCCCTGCCCGGATCGGTGACCTTCCCGGCCGGAGCCACACGGGCGGGCATCGTCATCACGCCGCGTTATGACGGCCTCGGTGAAGGGCCGGAAACCGTGCTGCTGCAGTTGGCGGCCGGAGGCGGCGGTTACCGTCTGGGTGCGGTCAGCAGCGGAGTCGTCACGATCAATGACGCGGGCGATCCGATCCAGATCGATGTGACTGCGAAGGAAAGCGCGCGGGAACCAGGCACCAACGGACGGTTTCGCTTCTCGGTCAGGGGATTGCCGGACGGCGCCGGAGCCGTGACCGTCAACTACACGGTTTCCGGCACCGCGACACCGGGAGTGGATTACGTGTCGCTGCCGGGCTCGATCACGATCCAGACGGGAGCCGTCGCCGTAGCGGCCGGCCAGTACCACAGCCTGTTCCTTCGGGCGGACCGATCCCTTTGGTCGACCGGCTACAACGCCTATGGCCAGCTGGGCGATGCTTCGACGAATTCAAGCCAGAGCCCGGTCAAGGTCGCCACCGACGTCACGGCCATGGCGGGCGGCTTCGGGCATTCCATGTACGTTCGTGCGGACGGCTCGGTTTGGTCGGCGGGTTACAACGCCTCGGGCCAATTGGGTGACGGAACGACGGTGAACCGTTCGGCTCCCGTGCAGGTTATGCCCTCGGGGGCCAAGTTGGTCTCGGCGGGGATTTATCACAGCGCGGTGCTCAAGACGGACGGTTCGCTCTGGGCGGCGGGATTGAACAGCAACGGGCAGTTGGGGGACGGCACGACGACGAGCCGCAGCGCGCTCGTGCAGGTTTTTTCCGGTGGCGTGCAGGAGGTGGTCGCCGGCGGCTACCACACCCTCGCGCTGAAGACCGATGGTTCGCTCTGGGCTTTCGGCGCCAACTCCTACGGGCAACTCGGAGACGGCACGACTTCGCAACGTCCGTCCCCGGTGCAGGTGGTTGCCGGCGGAGTGAAGGCGATCGCGGCGGGGCAGTCGCACAGCCTGTTCCTGAAAACCGACGGTTCGCTCTGGGCGATGGGATTGAACACGAGCGGTCAGTTGGGTGACGGCGGCACCGCGAATCGCGTCATTCCGGTCGCCGTGGCGACGGGGGTGACGGCGGTGGCGGCCGGCTACACGCACACGCTTTTTGTCCGGACGGACGGCTCGCTCTGGGCGACCGGGGGCAATGCCGGCGGGCAGTTGGGCGACAGCTCGACGGCGC
>JBEGJD010000508.1:0-3816 GCA_041184765.1 Verrucomicrobiota bacterium
TCCTCGAGCAGGCCCTGGAAAGACCGGCTCTGCCCGCGCTGCAGCGTGAGTTCGGCGGCGATGAACTCCTCCGGCGCCGGAACCGGCTGGAGCAGCGCCGCCGGCGTGGTCACCACCACCAGCGTGTCGGGCGTGCGTCCCACGCCGCGCAGCGCCCGCAGGCGCGAAAGCACGCCGAGCCGGTCGCTCGACGCGGCGAACGCCTCCCGCATGTCGCCGGCGTCCTGCGGCGCCTCCGGGAAAACCGCGGTCGTGACGGGCCGCTCCCTGCCGAAACCTGCCGCAAACAACGCGGTGTCTTCCGCCAGTTGTTCCGCCGCGCGCGGGCTGTCGGCCACCACCAGCCACACCGGCGCGGGCTCCGCGCCGACCAGCCCCGCGATCACCGCGCCGCGCGCGGGCGGGCAGATGCCGGTGAGCTTGCGACGGGCGGAGATGGGCGCTTCCGGCATGGGAGACGGCGGAACGTAGGCCGCCGCGGCCCACGCTCAAGCCCGCTCGACCCCGGCGCGCGATTTCGCCGGATCCGGGCGGCGCAGCGCGAAATAGAGGAGGGTGGCGGCGATCGCTCCGAGGGTGTCGGCGAGCATGTCCTTTTGCGCGTCCCAGGTGTCTCCCTGGCTGCCGAGGAAGGCGTCGCCCGCGGCGGGGTCGGAGAGGACGGCGTAGATCCACTCGATGATCTCGTAGAGCGCGGCGACGGCGGCGATGAAGGCGACCGGGCAGAGCGCGAGCAGCGCGCGGTTGGCGACGAGGCGGCGGGTGTCGAGGAGCTCCGCGATCGCGAAGGCGTAGAGGCCGACGGAAAAGTGCGCGATGCGGTCGTAGTGGTTGCGCTGGAAACCGAACAGATCCGTCACCCAGCCGAACGGCACGCGGGCGAAGGTGTAGTGGCCGCCGATCGTGTGGAGGATCACGAGTACGAACATCAGCGCGTAGGCGAGCGGGGTGAAGGTCACGCCCCGCCGGCGCAGCACCAGCAGCGTGCCGACGATGATCCAGACCGTGAGGTTTTCCGCGAACCAGGTGTCGCGTTCCACCGGGTTGATCGCGAGCGCGAGGAAAACGACCGCGTAGGTCGCGAGCAGGACGCGGAAGGTGCTCATGCGGGGTGCGGCGTCACGCGGGCATCTGTCGGAGCGCCTCCTCCGCGGCCGCCTCCTCGGCGGCCTTCTTGGACGAGCCGCGCCCGCGGCCGATCTCGCGGCCGAGGAGGCTGACGCTCACCTCGAAGGTGCGGCGGTGGTCCTCGCCTTCGGTGGCGATGACGGTGTAGGCGAGCGCCTCATTGCCATGAAGGGGTTGGACCAATTCCTGCAGACGGCTCTTGGGGGTTTTGTCGTCACCCAGCGCCACGAGACGAGCGGCCAACGGGCCGTACGCGGCGCGCGCGACGGAGCGGGCGGCCTCCAGACCGGCGTCGAGATAGACGGCGCCGAGCAGGGCCTCGAACGCGTCGCCGAGCGCCGAGACGCGCTGGCGTCCGCCCGAGGACTCTTCGCTCGAACCGAGCCGCAGCGCCTGATCGAGGCCGAGCTCGCGCGCGAGGAGGGCGAGGGTGTTGCCGTTGGCGAGGGTGGCGCGCCGCCGGCTGAGCACGCCCTCACGCTCGCCCGGGAACTCGGCGTAGAGCGCCTCGGAGAGCAGCAGTTGGAGCACGGCGTCGCCGAGGAACTCAAGCCGCTGGTTGCTTTCCGCCCCGCGAAGCACCGGCAGCAGCGAAGGATGGGTGAGGGCGCGTTCCAGCAGGGAACGGTCGCGGAACACGTGCCCGACGCGGCTCTCGAGGGCGGTGGTTTCGGCGTTCACGAGCTGGCGCTGGCGTAGCGGCGGAGGCCGCGGTGGAAGACGAGGACGGCGAGCGCGAACCAGAGCACCGCAAGGGCGGCGAGCCACGCGGCCCAAAGCGGATCGAAGCCCTTCAGCAGCACGCGCGCGGGGGCGTTGCTCACGACGACGACCGGCAGCAACCAGACGAAGAGCACGCTGGTCACGCCGCGGAACGCCTCGCGCGGCAGCCGTGAAAACTCGGCGAGCGTGAAATAGCCGCCCTCCACACCCTGCGCGCTGGTGAGCCAGAAGACGGCCGAGACGGAGAGCACGAGAATGCTGTAGTGGATCACCAGCCCGCACAGCAGCATGCAGCCGTAGAGGGCGATCGCGCCCGGGCCGGGTTGAAGCCCAAGTTCGGCCGCCGCGTACGCCACGAGCGCCGCCGCGACCACGCAATTCACGAGGCCGTCGGGGTCGACCTTGCGCGTGGTGGCCATGAACATGACGTTGCCCGGCTGGGCCAGGAAGAAGTCGAAGTTCCCCGAGCGCACGTTGCGGCCCATCTCGAAGATTCCGCTCCAGAAGAACCCCATCAGCATCCGCTGGATCAGCATCGAGGTGCCCAGCAGCAGCAGCATCTCGTTCCGGTTCCAGCCGGCGATCGAATCGGTGTGCCGGTAGATCACGGAGACCATCAGCACGTTCACGCCCATCCAGAAGAACTCGACCAGCGACCACACCAGGAAATCCCCGCGGAACATCATCGTCCGGGTGATCGAGTAACGCGCGCTCGCGAGCCAGACTTTCAGGTAATGCAGCATGGCGCGGTTCAACCGCCGACGGCGGTGTGGCGGCGCAGGCCGCGGACCCAGAGGACCTGGTTCACCGCGAGGAGCGCGAGGACCCAGCAGGCCTGGATCCCGAGCCCCGGGAGCACCTGCTCTACACCGAGGCGGCCGGTCAGGATGGCCGCCGGGAAGTACATCTGGTAGTAGAACGGGAGATACTGCGCGATGCGGAAGACGGCCTCCGGCATGAGGTCGAGCGGGAACATTTGTCCGCCCAGGACGGCCTCGACCGCCATCGAGAGGATCACGAAGCCCTGGATCTCAAGGAACCAGAACGTCAGCATCCCGAAACAGTACGCGATGCTGAACTGGATCACGGCCGACATCGCCAGGGCGGGCAGGGCGGCGGCGTAGCGCCAGCCTTCGGCCGGGAACACGAGGGAGTCGTGGATGAAAGGCAGCGCGACCGCGAGCGGGAGGAGGATAAGGGTGCCGGTGACGAGCCGCGCGGCGACAAAGATGCTGAAGCGGTACAGGAAGTAATTGATGGGCTTCAGCAGGAACTGGTTGATGAGCCCGTTGCGGATTTCCTCGCTGATCTGGTAGTCCTCGTTGAACGCGCTGATGAGGAACTGCAGCACGAGCAGCGTCACGAAGTAGGTGAGCGTCTGCCGCAGGTCGAAACCGCCGATCGACGCCGAGCCCGCGAACGCCGCACCCCACAGCGTGAACACCACCGCGAGGTGGAAGAGCGAGAAGAAGCCGCGGACCGCGAAGTTCCAGCGGTAGACGATGTTGCTCTGCAGCCCGACGAGGAACGCCTGGCGGTATTTTTCCAGCGCGGCGCGCATCGGGGCGCGGATCACTTCAGCCCGAAGCGGGCGATCACCTCGGTGGCGAGGTTGCGGTAGGCCTCGGTGCCGGGACCCTCGGGGTCGTAGGCGGTGATCGGCTGGCCGAAGCTCGGGGCCTCGCTGAGCCGGACGGTGCGCGGAATCACGGTGCCGAAGACCTTGTCCGGCAGGTGCTGGCGCACCTCCTCGACCACCTGGCGCGCGAGGTTGGTGCGCGCGTCGTACATCGTCATCACGACGCCGCCCAGTTCTAGGCGGTCGTTGACGCGCGCGGCCTTGAGCCGGTCGACGTTGCGGAGGATCTGCCCGAGCCCCTCCATCGCCATGTACTCGCACTGCAGGGTGATCAGGAGAAAGTCGGCCGCCGCCAGGCTGTTCATCGAGAGCATCCCGAGCGCGGG
>JBEGJD010000509.1:0-7672 GCA_041184765.1 Verrucomicrobiota bacterium
TCCTTGATCCCGGCCTTCTTCATCAGGCTCGGGTTGGTCGTCAGGCCCTTGATGTAGGGCTTGGCGTAAAGATCTAGAATGCCGGCGCGGTCGGCGCCATCGGCGTAGAGATGAATGGAGAGGTCCTGGATCGACTTCATCGGTGTGTTTTCCGGCAAGTCAGCCTCCGCGGCCCTCGTGCCGCAAGCGCGCAGCCCCGTTTTCCCGCAGGATCACGGTGGCCGCCTCGGCGAACGTTTTGACGCTGAAGTCCGGAGCCGCGCGCAACTCCTCGGCGTAGCCAAAGTCGATGAACACGGTCCTGACCCCCGCCCGGAGGCCGCAGTCGATGTCGCGCCAGCGGTCGCCGACCATCCACGAGTTTCCAAGGTCGAGACCGAGTGCCGTAGCCGCGTCGAGCAGCATGCCCGGCTCCGGCTTCCGTCGGCGGTCGGGCGTTGCCGAACGATCGAGCCCCGGGGCATAGCAGACTTCCACGCGTTCGATCTGCGGCACCCACGCGCGCAGGCGGGCATGCATCGCCTCGACGACGGACTGCTCTTGGGTTCCGCGGCCGACGTCGGGTTGATTGGTCGCTACCACCAGCGCGTAGCCCGCCCCGGCCAGCCGCGCGCACGCCTCCACCACATCGGGAAAAAGCACGAACTCCTCGAGCTTGGCGGGCGGGTAGGGCCGCCCGTCGCGGATCACCTGGCGGTTGAGGGTGCCGTCCCGGTCGAGGAAGACCGCCGGGCGCTTTCCGGCCGACGATGGTCCGGCACCGGGCGAGTTCATCCGCGGTAAGGTTGTGCGCCCGGGGTCACCGCGCCCTCAGGGCTTCGCGGCCACCGATTCCCACTTCGTCTGGTGGGCCTTCAACGAGGGATGGGAGACGAACAGATGCCAGATGACCGCCTGAAAGGCCTCGCTGTGCGGCGTGATGTTACCCGGGTTGACGGTGGGCACGATCACGCAGGCGTCGGCGACCTGCGCGGTGTAGCCGCCATCCTTACCGACGATCCCGATGATCCGCGCACCGACCTGCTTCGCGAGCTGGAGGGCGAGGACGAGATTGGGTGAGACGTTTTTCTCCAAATTGCCGCCACCGACGGAGAGCACGAGCAGGGCGTCCTCCTTGCGCAGCCGCGAGCCACGCAGCCACTCGGCGAACACGGTCGCCCAACCCTCGTCGTTGGTGCGCGCGGTGAGCTCCGAAACGTTGTCGGTCGGCGCGTAGCACTCGATACCGCCGATCTTGCGGAAGTCGTTCACGGCGTGCCCCGCGTTGGCCGCGCTGCCACCTACGCCGAGGATGAAAAGCCGGCCGCCGCGCGCGCGCACCGCGACGAGTTCCTGGACGCATTTCTCACACGCCGCCGGATCGATGCGGGCGACGATTTCGGCGGTCTCCTTCAGGTGCTGGGCGGAATAGGACATGGCGGTGGCTTTCTGGGCGGGGACGGTGTCGGGGCCGGGCGCGCTTGGCTAGGCTGGATTCGCCGCGGGCGGGATTCCGCCCTTCCGCAGCAACGTGTCCAACTCGCTGAGGCCCTCGTGGGAACCGATCTCGTAAAAGCGTTCCTTGATCTCGTGCCCGGCGAGCTGGCCGCGCCGGCAGAGATCGGTCTGGACGGACGCTAGGTCGACGACCGCGTCGCGCGGGTAACCGTCGAACGCGGCTGCGCGAAATAACCCGAGTCCGTAGTCGATGTGGCGCATGGCGGGCGTGCGGTGGCGCTTGTCGTAGACGCGGATCTCGCCGCCGGTGAACTCGACGTTGCTCGTGTCGTAGCGCCCTTCGTTGCCGTAGACGGTCATGAGCCCGAGCCGGCCGGAGCGAAGGAAATGGTCGCCCACCGCGCGGTAATCCACCGGCAGGTAGCTGTCGCCGTAGAGCACGTAGAAGGCGTCGCCCAGTTTCGGCAGCGCGGCGATCAACGCACCGCCGGTGCCGAGCAGCCGCGGGCCGTCGAACGAGTACTCGATCTTTACGCCCCACGCCGAGCCGTCGCCGTAACGCTCGACGACCTGCTCCCCGAGGTAACCGACGCACAGGACCAGGTGGTCGAGCCCGTGCCGCTTCAACAGCCGGATCTGGTGCGAGAAGAACGGCTCCCCCGCGACTTCCACGAGGAGCTTGGGGATCTTTTCGGTGATCGGCCGCAGCCGCGTGGCCAGACCGCCGGCAAGGATAGCGACGGGAAGGTGGGAAGACATGGGAGATTGCGAGACTTGGAAGATACAGAGACGTCGGAGACAGACTTAAAAGGTTCGTGGAGGTACGTCGAAGGGTACGATGAGACCGGCGGTTACTGAACGAGTCAGCGTCCCTTGGCGCGACGGTTTATGGTCGAGAAGATTGCCAAAAGCTCCACGGCCTCTTGTCGCAGATCCTGCAGCAGGTTTTTATCACCGAGGTCAGTCCGCTCGCATAAATCCAGCCAATAGACGGTCTCAGAAGCCTCTTTGAGGGCGATTGCGGTCTTGTGGACAAAGTCGTCGCGGGACTCTGCCCGGTTGGCTTCGCGGTAGTTGGCTCCGATCGAGGTTCCGGCGCGTACGAGTTGGCGTGCGATCACGGACGCAGCATCGTTACGCTTCAAGGTGACGCTGAAGTTCACGATCGCCGCGGCGAAACACAGCGTTCTTTCCTCAAGCCGGCGATTGTCCTCGGACGAACTCACGCCGCGGGGTCTCGTTGGTCTCCCGATCTCACACTCTCCCTATCTTCCTTAGTTCTGGGCGACGACTTTCGTCCCCTCGAAATCGAACCGGAAGCGCACTTCCTGGAGGCCCTTCTCCCGCATCGCGTGGCGGAGGCGTTTCTTGTCGCCGGCGTAGAACATCAGGAAGCCGCCACCGCCCGCGCCGATCAGCTTACCCCCGAGCGCGCCGTGCGCCATCGCGTGGTCGTACCACTCGTTGATCCGGTCGTTGCTCATCCCGGAGCTGCGCGCCTTTTTGCGCTGCCAGTGCACGTCCATCAGGCGCGCGAACTCCTCGAGGTTCCCGCTTTCCAGCGCCGCGAGGGACTTGAGCCCCAGCTCCTTGGTGAAGTGCAGGTTGTCGAGCATCGCCTGGTCGGCGCGCTTCGACTTGTCGTTCTGGTCCTTGAGGATCGCCGACGCGCTGCGGCTGTAGCCGGTGAAGAAGAGCAGCAGGTTGTCCTCGAGGTTGAACAGGGTCTCCTCCGAGATCGCGCAGGGTCGGTACTCGACGCGGCCGTCGCGGTGGAAGGTGAAGGCGGTGATGCCGCCGATCGCGGCGATGTACTGGTCCTGCTTGCCAATCGGCTCACCCAGCCGATTCAGCTCGATGTCGCAGGCCTGCTCGGCCAGCTCCGCCGGCGAGACGAGGTTCTTCCGGTAAGCGTGGAGTGCCCGGAGCAGCGCGGTGGTGAAGCTGCCGCTCGACCCAAGCCCCGTGCCGCCCGGGATGTCGGCCATCGAAGTGAGCTCGAGGTGCGGGTCGGTGACGCCCGTCAGCTTGAGCGCCTCCCGGATGATCGGGTGCTCGATCTGATCCACCGACGCCACGCGCTCGAGCTTCGAGTACTTGACGATGATCTCCTCCTGGAACGTCCGGTGCTGCGTTATGTAGACGTACTTGTCGATCGCCGCCGCGACCAGGAAGCCGCCGTGCTCGCGGTAATACGACGGCAAGTCGGTGCCGCCGCCGCCAAGCGATACACGGAGGGGTGAACGGGTGATGATCATGGAGGAAGTGAAAGGGAGAGGGAGGGGGAAAGGGCTAGGAACGGAACTGGAAAGGGGGGAGGTGAGTTTCGGAAGGTCTATTCGCTGGCGCGGGTTCGGGCCCGCAGCGTTCGAACAGCGGCTGTAAGCATGGCGATGATCTCGTCGCAGCGTTTAACCCGGTCGTTCACGATATCATCCGTTAGCCAGTGGCGGAGGCGAAGGTAGCGTCCGGCGGTTTCCTGGGCCGATCCGCGAGCGATGAGAAGAAACCTCGCGTAATCCGCGCTGCTTCCCCGGCCGAAGCCTTCCTCGATGTTTGCCGCGATTGAGTCGGCGCTGGCGAACTGCTGGGCGATCAGCCGCTCTAGCGGTGAACGGCCGGTCAAACCGGCGAGGTCCGTCACCACGAGGTCGAAGAGCTCGAGTGCCTTGGTGTGGGCGCCGAATCGCAGTCGGGAGGCACCTTCAGTCATGGGTTCCGACGCTTGCCCTCTCACTTTCACCCTCCCTTGGCCCTCGCGTATATCCGCTCCACCACCTCCAGCGTGCGGATGCCTTCGGCGAGGCCGGGGGACGGTTCGCGGCCGAGGCGGATGTCGTTGACGAAGGCCTCGGTCTCAAGGGCCCAGGAGCGGTCGGTCGGGAACTCGTGGATCTCCGGCGGGGTGGGTTTGCCGAGCATCTCGACCGGCATCGGGTAGTACGTCAGCCGTTCGGGGCCGTAGCTTCCGCCCAAGCCGTCGATGATGATCTTACCTGTGCGGCCGTAGATCTCGAGGGAGAACAGGTTCTTCCACTCCGTGCAGCTGGCGTGCAGCCACGCGGTGCGGCCGTCGGCGGTGCGCAGCGAGAGGAACGCGTTGTCGTCGACCGCCATGTCCCAGAAGTACGTCGCGGCGTGGCCCTCGACCGTCGGGAACTCCCCGAGAAACCAGCCGGCGAGGTCGATCAGGTGCACGCCTTGGTCGATCAGCTCGCCGCCGCCGGACAGGGCGGGGTCGGCGCGCCACTCACGGTCGTAGCCCTTGCGCCCGCCGTGCCCGTAGCGTCCGCGCAGGAACATCAGCGGCCCGAGCGCGCCGGCATCGACCAGCTCGCGGGCCTTGAGCATCGCGCCGTGGAAGCGGTGGTTGTAGCCGAGGCGGACCTTGGCCCCGGTGACCCGCGCCGCCTCAGCCACCGCGCGCAACTCCGTCGCGTTGAGTGCGCCGGGTTTTTCCACGAGGGCGTGCTTGCCCGCGCGGACCGCCGCGAGTGCGAGGGGGGCGAGCGAAGCGTTGAGCGTGGAGATGATGACCGCGGTGACGCGCGGATCCGCGAAAACCCGCGCGGCGTCGGTGACCGCGGTGCAGCCGGGCGCCTCGGCCGCAAGGGCACTGGCGCGCGCGGCATCGAGATCGCAGGTGTAGAGCAGCGGCGGGTTGGGTCCGAGGGCGAGGACCCGCTTGCGGCCGATGAGTCCGCAGCCGATCACGGCAAATTGGGGTTGCTCGGTTTCGGCGCGGTTCATTGCGTCGGCATTGATGTCGAAGGCGAAGCCAAGGGAGAGGGGGAGGCAAGTGACGTTTTCCCCGGCACGGCCACGAGAGGCCCGATGAAGAGCTGGTCGGAGCGCCTGGTGGTCGTGGCGCTTTGCGCCGCGGTGGGCTGGTTTTATGTTTGGACGGTTCGTTCCAGCGGAGATCCGTGGAAGTTCGGGCGGGAGCAGCGTGATTATTATAACCTGCTGATCGACGGCTGGCTGGACGGCCAGTTGCACATGAAAGTCGAGGTGCCGGAGGCGCTGTTGAAAATCAAGGACCCCTATGATCCGGCGCAGCGTCCGGTTGGACTGGGAATTCACGACGCGTCTTTTTTCCGCGGACGGTACTACCTCTATTTTGGCGCGGCTCCGGCCGTGGTGCTGATGCTCCCGTTCCGTTTGTGGTCCGGGATCGATCTGCCGCTAGCCGTCGCCGTGCTGGTGTTTGTTTACGGGGGCTTTCTTGCATCCGTGGCGCTGCTGCTGGATATGCGGCGCCGGTATTTTCCGGAGGCCGGTTGGTGGTACGTTGCGATCGGCGTTCCGGTTCTAGGTCTGGCCGGACTCGGACCGGTTTTGTTGCGGCGACCGCTGATGTGGGAATTGCCGATCGGAGCGGGCTCCTGTTTTGCCCTCCTGGCCTTGCTGTGCGTCTGGCGCAGCCTGCACCCGGCGCGTCCGGTGCTCGTCCGGGCGCTGCGTACCCGGGTGGGCGACACGCAGGGTGTCGGAGCTTTGGCGCCGCCGGATTTCCGGCGGCGCGCGTGGTGGTTTGCCGGAGCGGGTATGTGCCTCGGTTTGGCGATCGCCTCGCGTCCGACATATCTCATCGCCGGCCCGATGCTGGCGGTTCCTCTTCTAGTGTGGTGGCGGGAGGAGCGGCGGTTGCCGTGGTCACCCCTGCTGGCGGCTCTGGCGCCACTTGTGCTGATCGGGTCGGCGATGGCGTGGCATAACCACGCGCGCTTCGGGGATCCGCTCCAGTTCGGCCAGGCCTACCAGTTCAGTTTGGATTACGAGTCGAAGATGGCCCACTTCCGGCTCACGCACGCGCCCTTCAACCTGTGGCGCTACTTTTTCTCCCCTGCGGATTGGTCGACCGTCTTCCCGTTCATCCGCCCCGCTGCGCTCCCGCCCAAGCCGCCCGGGTTTGGTGGACACGACGACGTCTACGGGCTTTTCACGAATCTCCCTTTCGCGTGCCTCGCCCTCATCGCGCCGCTGTCGCTGTGGCGGCGGGACCGTCGCGAACGCCGCGCGCTCGGTGCGTGGCTCGGTGTGGCGTGTGTGCTGTTTGCCGCGCTGGCCGGCACGCTGGTGATTTTCTTCGGCTCGCTGGCGCGGTATCAGAGCGACTTCGCGCCGACGCTGATGCTGCTCGCTGTTGCGGGATGGCTGGCGGCGGGTCGTTGGTTCGGGGCGATCCTTCCCCGCGTCGGCCAGGGCGTGGTCGTGCTTGCCGGAGGAGCCGTGGGACTGTTTTCCGCCGGCTTCGCCATCCTTTACAGCATGCAGCTCAACGGACTTTTCGCGGCCGCTAACGCCGACGGATGGCGTGAGACGGCTCGTCTGCTGCACGTGCCGGTGGCCGCAGGGGAGCGCTGGAGCGGTGTGCGGCGTGGGCCTTGGGAGGCCAAGGTCGTGATCGCACCCGCTCCCGCCGGCACTCGCACGTCGGTGTTGGAAGTCGGCCGTCCACCGACGGTGGAGCGGTTATGGATAACCCATGCGGCAGACGGGCGGATCGCGTTGGAAGTCGAGGCGGCCTCCGGGCGGCGGGTTGCTTCGGCTCCGCTGCCATTCTCCCTTGGCTCGGAGCATATTCTCCGGGTGGAAACGGGCGCGCTGCTTCCCGGACCGGAGCAGCCGGCTTGGAGCGGACTTTCCTTTTCCGGGACCTTGGCGGCGTTGCGGCGTCTGCGCGTCTCGTGGGACGGAGCCCGGGTTATCGATGTGTCGCCGTGGCATGGAGGGGCGGAGCCGGCAAACGTATTTCGCGTGGGGGCTTCGGGGCCACAGGCGGGCGCGGTCCAGGTCCGGAGCTGGCGGCGTGACGAGAATTCGCTCCCGAGTCTGAGGGTTGAAGCGGCTTCAGCGGCGGAGGGCGCGGCGTCACGTTTCAGCACCCGCGGCGAGGTAGAGTTCCGTATTACGCTTTCCGCATCGGCCTCCGTTGGAGCACGTGAGCCCCTGCTGGTGACCGGTAATCCGGGGCGCGGTGACATCGTGGGCGTCGAGTACGGTGCCGGTGGCTCGGTTCGTTTTTTCCTGGATCACTGGGGCAGCTCGGCTCGGTTCAGCCCGCCGGTTTCGCTGCCGAGGGATCGCCCGGTCGGGATCCGGATCCTTGCGGATTCCCTGCGCGCGCCAACGGCGTGGTGGCGTCCGCGCAACGTCACGCACGGTGACCTGAGGGTGGAGGTCGAGGGGCGCGAGGTTTGGCGGCAGCCGACGGAGTTTTTCGTGGTCGATC
>JBEGJD010000510.1:0-2562 GCA_041184765.1 Verrucomicrobiota bacterium
GAGCCTTGCGCACCGGCGCGATGTGTCGGAAGGCCGGATGATAGGCCGGCGCGAAGAAAAAGACGTAGCCGAGTTCGGCCAGCGCGGCGCGCATCTTCTCGGGCGGAGCCTCGAGATCGAAACCTAGCGCCGCCAGCAGGTCGGCACTGCCGCACTTGGAAGTGATCCCTCGGTTGCCGTGCTTCATCACCGGCACACCCGCGCACGCCAGCACGAGGGTCACCACGCTGGAGATGTTGAAGCCACCCGAGTGGTCGCCGCCGGTGCCGACGATGTCGATCGCACGCGCGGACCACTCGCCCACCCCGGGATCGACCGCGCGCTGCCGAAAGGCCGTCGCGAATGCCGCGACTTCAGCCGGCGTCTCACCCTTATTGCCCAGCGCCACGAGGAAATCCGCCTTGGCGTTGTCGGTCTCCTCGGTTCCGGCCAGCGCTACCGCGGCCGACGCGATCTCGGCCGAGGACAGTTCACGTCCGGTTGCAGCTTGGGCGGTGAGGGACGCGAGGCTGAGCATGAAACGACTCCATTTCCCGCCACCGGCAGCCGCAAATAAATTTGCGCCCCGTGGCCGCGGTTGCGACCACTCGGCGTGCGCTCGCTGTTTTTCGTCCTACTCCTGTCCTGCATCACCGTGGCGGCGACGCCTGCGGCCGAGACCGCCGGTGCTCCCGCGGCGGAGTTATCCGCGATCGACGCTGTCATCCTAGGCGTCGTCGAAGGTGTGACCGAGTTTCTACCGGTCTCCTCCACCGGACACCTGATCGTCGCGAATCACTTCCTCGGGCTCGACCGGGACACACCCCTGAAGGGCCCGAAGGGCGAGACGCTGTGGCACAAGAAGCCGTCGGCGAAGAACCCGCAGGGTGAGCCGCTCACGCTGAAGCTAGCAGCCGACACCTACACCGTCGTCATCCAAGCCGGCGCGATCGCGGCGGTCGCGCTGCTGTATTGGAACTCCCTGCTTTCGATGCTCAACGGCCTGCTCGGCCGCGACCCCGCGGGTCGCAAGCTGCTGGTGAGCGTGCTGGTCGCATTCGTGCCTGCGGCGGGACTCGGGTTTCTCGCTCATAGCTGGATCGAGGCTCACCTGTTCTCCATTGGCGGCGTGATCTGCGCGCAGGTAGCGGGAGCCGGACTCATGTTCTACGCCGAGGCGTGGCGCCGGAAGCGGGCCGCCGCGAATCCGCCGCCGGCCGAGATCACCCCCGCGCGCGCGGCGGTCGTCGGTGCGCTGCAATGCGTGGCGCTTTGGCCGGGCACCAGCCGTTCGATGATGACGATCGTCGGTGGTTATTTCACGGGCCTTGATCCGCGGCGTTCGGCGGAGTTCAGCTTCCTGCTCGGCTTCGTCACTCTCACTGCGGCCTCCGTCTACAAGGGGTTCCGCAGCGGAGGGGCGATGATCGAGGTTTTCGGCTGGGGGAATGTGATTCTTGGTGCTGTCGTCGCCGCCGTTACGGCCGCGATCTGTGTGCGCTTCCTTGTGCACTGGCTCACCCGCCACGGCCTCGCGCTGTTCGCTTGGTACCGGCTCGGGTTGGCGGCGGCGCTTGCGGCGACGGTTTGGCTTGGGAAATAGGCGGGCCGCTGGCGCGACCGCGCCTCCCGTGCTACGATCGCGCCGTGTTTAGCCGGTTTTCCCCGCATCTCATTCTGCGCGCTCTGGCGACCTCAGTCGCGGTAGGCGGCATCGGCATCTGGCTGGCCACGGGGGCGCATCGAGGCTGGACGCGGATGAGCGAGGTGGAGATGCGGCGCGACGAGATCACGGGCATCGATTACCCGGTGAGGCGCGACAAGTTCACGGCGGGTGTCGAAATCCCGCTCGCCGCTCTGGGCGGTGCCGCGTTGCTCGCGGTGGGCGCCGCCCTGCTCCGGCCGCGCGAACGCTCCTCCGGACCCGGCGGCACAACCTGAACCCGGATTCTCTTTCCCATGAAAAACCAACTCCGCCAGTTCCTGGCCCTCTCCACCCTCGCCGGTACGGTCTTCGCCGCGCCGCTCTCCTTTGATTTCAAGGATCCGAAGGGAGTGAACAACGTGCAGTTCAAACTCGACGCCCCGCTCGAATCGATCACTGGCACGGGCACCGGCATCACCGGCAAGGTCGCGTTCGACCCCGCCAAACCCGGCGCCACCACCGGCCGCATCGAGCTGGCGACGAAATCCCTCACGGTCGGGAACCCGATGATGGGTGAACACATGCAGGGAGAAAAGTGGCTCGACGCCGCGAAGCACCCGGTCATCGCGTTCGAACTCGTCTCTCTCGCGAACGTGCGCACCCAAGCCGGCGTCACCACTGCCGACGCCACCGGCAAGCTCACGCTCAAGGGCGTGACCAAGGATATCAAGGTCCCGGTCTCGCTCACGCACCTGCCCGACAAACTCGGCGCCCGAGTCAACGATCCCAAGGTCAAGGGCGACCTGCTCGTCATCCGCGCCAACTTCGAGGTCAACCGCGGCGACTTTGGGATCAATCCGGGCCAGAATACCGACAAGGTGGCCGAGAACATCCAACTCTCGCTCAGCATCGCCGGCGCCGCGCCCAAAGCGTGAGCA
>JBEGJD010000511.1:0-5063 GCA_041184765.1 Verrucomicrobiota bacterium
ACGTGCACAACGCCGACACGCCCGGCAGCTACATGCACTCGGATTTCTGGCGGAAGAATCCCCGGCTGCGCCGCGTCCCGGACGGAGCCGGCCAGCCGTGGACCAACCATGCGCTGAATTATATTCACGAGGACGTTCGCGAACACCAGATGGCCTTCGTTCGCGAGCTCCTCGAGCGCTATGATCCGGACGGGCTGGAGCTGGATTGGATGCGATTCGGTCACCACCTGACCCCCGGAAGAGAAAAGGAGGAGGCACCCGTGCTCACCGCCTTCGTGCGCGAGGTCCGTGAACTCACCCGTGTCTGGTCCGCTCGCCGCGGGCACCCCATTTTCCTCGGCGTCCGCGCTCCCGCCCACCCCGATGCGGCGGCCGGACTGGGGATGGATGCCGCGCTCTGGGCGCGGGAGGGCCTCGTCGACCTGATCGTGCCGGCGCCATTTTGGTCGTCGTCGGACTTCGATATCCCGGTGGAGCTGTGGCGCGAAAGGATGGGACCCGCCGCGGGACGCGTGGCCGTGCTCCCCGCGCTGGAGCACAACGCCCGCGCCTGGATTCGCGGCGCGACCGTGGCCAACGACCTCGCGAGCGCGTACGGCTTCGCCGCGACCGCGCTCCACCGCGGCGCCGATGGCATTTATCTCTTCAACTGGATGGACAGCCAGACGCGACCGGTGGACGCCGCCGATTACGCGCGGCTGCTGCGCACGGGATTCTCCCCGGCCGCGTTGGCGACGGAACCTCGCCGCCATCCGGTGACTTTCCGCGATACTGTGCCGCGAGGGTTCCCGGACGGCACGCAGTTACCGCTCCGCCTGCCGGGCAAGGGAGCGGTGCGGTTGAACCTCGGGGCCGGCGCAGGCGAAGGTTCCGCCCACGCCGTCGTGGGATTGGCGTCATCCGCGGGCGATATCGCCCGCCTTCGCGTGAGTTTGAACGGCCGTGAGTTGATTTCCGCCGGGGAGGTTTCCGACCGTCGCCTCATCGCCGGCGCCGCTCGTGCGCCCCGTTTCGCTTGTCCGCCGGCGTCGGTTCAATCCGGGGAAAACATCCTCGAGTTCACGGCTCCCGCCGGCACCGACCCACTCGAAATAGTCTGGGTGGAGATCCGCCTCGATCCCCGCTGAGCCCCATGGCCGCCGACCGCGAGCCACCACCCGATCCCTCGGCGATGCGCCGCCAGTACGGCCGCGCCGCGCTGCGAGAGGAGGACGTCGCGTCCGACCCGGTCGCGCAGTTCACGGTGTGGTTCCGTGAGGCGATCGACGCCGGGTTGATCGAGCCGAACGCGATGACGCTCGCCACGGCGGGGGCGGATGGTTTCCCCGCCGCGCGGACCGTCCTGCTGAAGCACTTCGACGAACGCGGCTTCGTTTTCTTCACGAACCTGGAGAGCGAAAAAGCCAGGCAACTCGGAGAAAACCCGCGCGCCGCCCTGCTCTTCCCGTGGCTCGCGCTGGAGCGACAGGTCATTTTGCGCGGCGTCGTCGAACGCCTCTCCACCGCTGAAACCCTGCGGTATTTCGTGACGCGTCCGCGCGACAGCCGCATCGCGGCGTGGGCCTCGCGCCAGAGCGCGCCGCTCTCATCGCGCCAGGTGCTGGAGATGGAGTGGCAGGCCCTGAAGCGGAAGTTCGCGGCAGGCGAGGTGCCATTGCCGGACTTTTGGGGCGGCTACCGCGTCGTTCCCGCAACGGTCGAATTCTGGCAGGGAGGACACGACCGGCTGCATGACCGGCTGATGTACACCCGGCGGTCTGACGGTGGCTGGTCGATCGGACGGCTCGCCCCGTAGCAACGTGGCCTTCACCCAGGGTTCGCCCCGGAAAAAAACCGCGCGGCGCGGATTTGACCACAAAGTCACAACGGCACGAATGGGGTGACGGAGGGTGCTCCGCGGGCCAACTCCCAACTTTCGCGCTTCCGGTACCTGGTGTCGGTTCCTCCGTGCCTCGGTGTCTCCGTGGTGAAATGGCCTTAGCCGCTCGGCAATTGGACCTGAATGCCGGTCGCTACGCCTCGATTGTAGGGCGGACCAGCTTCAGCGCCGCAGTCGCAGCAGCCGCTCGCCGGCAGCGTGCAGCGTGGCGGGGCGCTTCGCGAAATTGAGCCGCACGTAGCGGTTTTCGGGACCGGAGAAGAAGGAGGAACCCGGCACGGGCGCGACGCCGATCTCGCGCGTCATCCAATGCGCGAACTCGACGTCGCTGGCGTAGCCGAAGGGCGAGATATCGAGCATCACGAAGTACGCCCCCTCCGGCCGCGTGTACGAGAGCCCCGTCTGGTCAAGATAACCGAGCAGCACGTCGCGCGAAGCCGCGTACTCGGCGCTCAGGCCGTCGTAATAGGAGCCGGGGAAATTCAGCGCGGTCACCACCGCGTGCTGCAGCGGCGCCGCCGCGCCCACCGTGAGAAAGTCGTGCACCTTGCGGGCCTGCGCGATGACGTCCGGCGCCGCGTGCACATATCCGAGCCGCCAGCCGGTGATCGAGAAGGTCTTCGACAGCGAGGAGCACATCAGCGTGCGGCCCGCCATGCCCGGGAGCGTGCAGAAGTACGTATGCCGATGAGGCGGAAACACGATGTGTTCGTAAACCTCGTCGGTGAGCACCCACACGTCGTGTTCCTCCGCCAGCGCCGCGATCTGCGAAAGCTCGTCCCGCGTGAAGACGCGCCCGCACGGATTGGAGGGATTGCAGAGCACGAAGGCCTTGAGGCCGGACTCGAACGCGCGGCGCAGTTCATCCGGGTCGAAGCGGTAGTGCGGCGGATGCAGCGGCACGAGTACCGGCTCAGCGCCCGTGAGGATCGCGTCGGCCCGGTAATTCTCGTAGAATGGAGAGAACAGGCCGACGCGATCGCCCGGGTCGCACACCGTCATCATCGCGACCATCATGGCCTCGGTCGCTCCGCACGTGACGACCAGTTCGCGCTCAGCGTCGACCGGCGTGCCGAGAAAACGCGTCAGCTTCGCACCCAGCGCGCCGCGCAGCTCGGGCGACCCCCAGGTCACGGCGTACTGGTGACGATGGGCGTCCATCGCCTCCTTGCCCGCCGCCACCAGCTCAGCCGGCGGATCCCAGTCGGGAAACCCTTGCGCCAGGTTGATGGCGCCGTGGCGCGCCGCGACGCGCGACATCTCCCGGATGAGCGACTCGGTGAAAACGGCGGTGCGACGCGAGGTACGGGGCATGGACGGAAACGACGCGCAGCCTCAGGGAATCCGCAGCACCATGCCGATGCGCAGCGGCGACGAGGCCGCGGGGACCTGGGCGCGGTTCGCGGCGACGAGGTCGGCGACGGACACATTATAGCGGCGCGAGATCGAGAAGAGCGTGTCCTTCGCCGCCACCGTGTGGGTGCGACCCGAAGCGGCCTTGGGGGATGGCGCGGCGGGAGTGGCTGGAGCAGGCCGCGCCGGAGGAGGCGCGCGCTCGATCACCGGCGCGGGTGCGGGTTCGCGGGCGACCGGGGCGCCCAAGGCGTCAACCACGGTCGCAACGGGCGGCGTCACCGCCGCGACGCGGGGCTGCATCTCCGCCGGCAGCGAAATCATCCGCGGTGCCCGGGCGGGCGGCACAACGGCCCCACCCCGCAATACCGCCACCTCCGCGCGCAGCTCCTCGTTCTCCCGGCGCAGTCGGCGCAATTCCTCGTCGTGCCCGAGCCGCACCGACTGGTCATCCAACGGCCGCCCGGGCAGCGCCGCGGCGAACTCCCGCCGCGCGGCCTCGATCTGGCCCAGCACATAAGGAGCCTGCTTGGAATTGGGATGGACCTTGAGGTAACGGCGCAGGTGGTAGATCGCCGACAGCGGATCCTTGGTGTGGTGCAGACAGATCAGTCCGACCTCGAGGTGGGACTCCGGCGAGGGATTCTCTCCGCGCCGGTCGATCACCTTGAGGAAAGCATTCAGGGCCTCCGTGTTGCGAGACTGCTTCTGCAGCTGCTTTCCCTGCACGTAGAAAGGATCGTCGGTCTCCGCCGGCAACTGAGTCCGATCCCGGTCTCCGCAGCCCGCCAGCACGAGCCCGAGCAGGGCGGCGAGCAAGGCGGAGTGGCGGCGGAGATTCCTCATCAACGGTGAAAAAATTTGAAGGTCGGGGGCTTCGCCGTACGTTCCGCCCCTCGTTTCCACGACTCAAATCCTAAATGGCGATCCCGTCCCAAACCGCCCTCGCCCGCGCGCGTTCCTGCCTGCGCGTCGAGCGCGAGGCCCTCGCGGCGACCGCCCGCCGGCTTGACGCCTCCTTCGTCGCCACCGCACGCGCCGTCGAGCGCGCCCTAGCGGCCGGCGGCAAACTCATCTTCACTGGTATCGGGAAGAACGCCCCGATCGCCGCCAAGATCGCCGCCACCTTCAACAGCACCGGAGCGCCGTCGTGCTTCCTTGACGCCACCCAGGCCCTGCACGGCGACCTCGGGCTCGTCGCCAAGGGCGACCTCGCGTTTCTGCTCAGCAACAGCGGCCAGTCGGAGGAAATTCTCCGGCTGCTCCCGATGCTGCGGCGCTTCGGCGTCACCATCGTCGCCTTTTCGAGTCATCCCGAGTCCGACTTAGTCCGCCGCGCCGACCTTCGGCTCCTGTACTCGGTACCGCGCGAGGCCTGCCCGCTCCGGCTCGCGCCCACCGCCAGCACCACCGCCGCCCTCGCTCTCGGCGACGCCCTCGCGATGGTGCTGCTCGAGGCCCGCGGGCTCACCCGAGACGACTTCGCGCGCTACCACCCTGCCGGCAACCTCGGCCGCGTGCTCCTGCTCCGCGTCGGTGACATCATGCGCACCGGCGATCGCCTGCCGGTGGCGCGAGACAACGTCACCCTGCAGGAGGCCATCCTCGCCATGACCCGCGCGCGCAGCGGCAGCATCGCGCTCGTCGGCCGGAACGGAGGGAGGCTCACCGGCATCCTCACCGATGGCGACTTCCGCCGCGCCGCGCTCTCCGGTCCCGGCTTCCTGGAGCGACCGGTCTCCCGATTCATGACCAAGCGCCCCAAGACGATCGGGGTCGACGCCCTCGTGGTGGACGCGCTGCGGCTGTTCGAGGCGCACCGGATCGACGA